>JAQVGK010000601.1 GCA_028696755.1 Bacteroidales bacterium
AATAGATCATTGCAGTGTATGTGGTAGTAACAGCAGGCGTTACGGTTATTTGTGTTGGCCCCACAGCACCAGTACTCCATTCGACGCGAACAGTATCTGGAATTGGATTCATGTTTACTGTTAAGGTCGCTGGGTTTCCTGCACAAACTGGTCCGTTATTAGTGAGCGAAGAGGTAAACACTAGCGGGTCTAAAATGTAAAGTGTATCGGTATAGGTCTCAATATCGCAAGGGCAACCATTAAAAACAGTTAAAATCACTGTCTCAGACCCTTCGGTTAGGCCATCGAGATAGGCTTCCATTGGAATTGTAATTGATTCCTCTCCGGCAGGAATAGTATAATTTGTATTTAGAGTGCTGTAATCTGTTCCATTGGTTGCTGTTCCACCAATGGTTAAAATTACGGGCATGTCTTCGTCCAATGTTGTTAAATCTGTACGCGAAAATGTAATATCATTAACACAACCTTCATAAACTTCATCATCCAAACCCCACTCATTATATGTTCTGATGGCAACGTTGGATCCAGAGCTAAAACTTCCTGCTTTCAGAAACACTCCTGAATCGTATAATACATCCCCAACATCTGCAATTGCAAGTTTTATATGATAGGACTCACACTCAGTAACATCAATTGTAGCAGTTAAGGTTACTGTTAAACCATCGTATTGAAGATCTGCTCCGCCAATATTGTTTATGTAATATGATGAGTTTGTGGTTGAGTTAACATTGTTAATTGTTACCGGAACACCAACTCCAGGAATTATTGCGACATTTTCGTTAGCATATCCTTCGGGGCCACCACTTACAAAAAAAGCAAATGCATCGTTTAGATTCATCCCAACAAACTCTTCATATTCTTCCGATCCAAAAACATACTCGAAAGTTATTACATCTGATGCGGGGACAAAATCAAATTCAATTATCGAAGCATCATAAGTCGTCATACCGGTTAATGCATCAAGATCTGCATCTCCTGGTGTATTCATAAAGTACCCTGTTGAGTTCGAAGTATTTGGCCCTGCTGCTGCCGAAGCTCTACCTGTGCTAATGATTATTCCACTTTCAAAATCAAGACCAGGAACACCATTGTCGAAATATCCTATACTAAGTGGATTTCCCGAAAAAGTAACATTTGATGCCTCAACACATCCCGAAACAAGAACCTCTGTAATCAGTTGCTCAGCATCGTAGCCCGACACATCAATTACAGGAACCTTTTGACCATTGCCAACATAACTGCTTATTGATAACTTAGCTTTTATTGATGCTTCATCATCAATAAACCATAGTTGAGCAATTATAAGCTTTCCAGCAAAATCATCATTTAAAAATTTAACATTTAGATTATCTGTATTAAAATCGGTGCAAAAAATTTCGCGTATTTGGCTATTCTCGCTAATAAAAAGGCTAATTCCACCTGCAAAAATCTCTCGCATTAGTAAATTTAGCTCAACTCCACCCGTTTCGTCTAAAACAAAACTAAAAAAATTATTATTAGGGTTGTAAAATCTGCTACACTCAGGTATTAACAAAGAATTGCATTCGCCAGGTATCGTCTTTATTGAATAAACATCCAAACCATCATTGTATGATAATTCAAGAGGATTATTTGAGTCCTTGCTTAGAAATTGATTTTGAGCAAATACTTGCTCGGACAATAAAACTGCAAGAAAAATAAGAATATAGAATTTAAAATTTTTCATCAGAGTCTAATAAAGTTTCTTTTAATCTGTCCCTTATCGGTGTCAATTATTATGATATACATTCCTGACTTAAGATTGCTAATTGATATTTCAACGAAATGAGAGTTTATAGGGTTGCTGTTTTCGGTAGTTATTCTTCCATCTAGAGACAATATTTTATAAGCATAAATCTCCGAATCTGATGATAAATTCAATCTTTCGTCGGCAGGATTTGGGTATATGTCTAAAATGTTGAGGTTGATAATTTCAGTGCTTGTGTTTAGTGCAATGTAAACTGAATCGGCTATATTACAATAGCTCGACTCTGTGTTTAGATAAATCCAACCCTCCTCGATAGCTTCAATTGTTGAACTTCCTTCAATTCCATTCCAGAAATAGAATAATGTTTGTTCAAATGATGCTGGATAGAATGTTGCAGAAGTTGTAACTGTTAATGGAAATCCATTTACAAAAATTGTGTCGTTTATTGCAAGTGGAAAATCAATTTCGTGATTGACTGCCGAAATAAGTGAGCTTATCTCATTATCTCCTGCAAAACTATCTCCATCAAAATCAATTATTGATTTAACGGCATAAGATCCCGTTGCTGTAAAATAAAGCGGGTGAGTACAGCTCCCCGAAATATTTTCTCCAATTGATAAAATTTCTTCAAGTTCGAGAGACTCGGTAAATGCATAAGTGCCAACTGGATATTCTACAATTAAATCAAATTGTGTTCCTGCGGCTAGATCTGCTTGTCCTTCGTTTGTAATTTTGTATGAAACAAAAGCAGGACTTGACGGGTCGAAACAAAATACTGTTTCCCATACAG
>JAQVGK010000602.1 GCA_028696755.1 Bacteroidales bacterium
CGATATTTATCGAATTTAACTCAAGATTACGATCATTCCATAAAATGTTTTTGCTGTCGGGCGACCATTTCAGTCTGTAGATATATCCAGCGGTAAAATCAGTAAGTTTAATTGTAGTTTCAGGCTTATCAGGTGCTTGCAAATAAATCTGATATTCACCAGATTTGTCCGAAATATAGGCAATATACTTTCCATCAGGCGACCAAACAGGGTTTCTGTCGTGCGCACCCGAAGATTGAGTTAAATTTCGTGTAAGGCCTTCTTTTACAGGAATTGAAAACACCTCTCCACGAGCAGAAATTGCAAGTCTGCTGCCATCTGGAGCTAAATCTATAGTTGCAATATTTGCAGAAACATCTTTAAGGATTGTGCGACTTGCAGATTGGTCTTCGCGAATTCTTACTGTAAGCTTTACGACTTTATCATCTGGCAAATTGTAATAATAAATATAACCACCATTTTCGAAAACGATTCTATCTTTTCCCAAAACTGGAAATTTTATGTCGTAACGGCTAAAGCTGGTTAGCTTCTTGGTTTCCTGAGTTTTAGTGTCGTAAACAAATAAATTCATAATTCTGTCGCGGTCCGATAAAAAGTAAATTTTATCGCCGTTCCACATTGGAAAAATATCTTGTGATGGATGATTGGTAATATTTATTGTTTTGTGATCGGCAAAGCTGTGAATCCAAATATCATCGGCCATGCCACCTTTATAATATTTCCAAGTTCTGAATTCTCTGAATACACGATTGAAAGCGAGTTGATTTCCATCAGGCGAATACGAACTCCAGCTACCAGTGGCCAGCGGAAGTTGTTTGCTCATTCCACCATCAATAGGAGCTAAGAAGAGATGTCCTTTAAAATCATTAAATGACTTACCGCGCGAGCGATAGATTACATTTTTGCCATCGTTTGTCCAGCCCATTACAATATTATTTGGACCCATTCTGTCTGATATATCATCTCTTTCGAGGCAGGCTGTGAAAGTTATTCGGCGTGGAGTTCCTCCTTCGAGTGGCATAGTGTAAACTTCGGTGTTTCCATCGTATTGAGCAGTAAAAGCCAAAGTTTTGCCATCAGGTGAAAAATGAGGAAACATCTCATAACCATCGTGCGACGTAATGCGAGTTGCAACGCCTCCGTTTACCGAAATTATATACAGATCTCCAGCGTATGAAAATACAACAGTATCTCCGTGAATCGCCGGAAAACGCAAAAGACGTGTTTCTTCAATAGAAAAAACCGAAAATGCAATTAATACAAGTACAAAAGAAAGTAAAATCTTTTTCATGTAAAACCTTTTATACATCAACCTCGAGCTGATATCCGACCCTTCCGCATAGCATTGCGTTTTCGTACGTATATGCCACTCTCAAAACTTTAGGAAGATACAAAGATTTTATGATATTGTTCGAAATGTTGTTAGTTTTTAGACGAGATTCTTGCCCAACCAACAACATGAATTTAAATATATACTTTTCGTTAAATTGAGCAGAAATTCCATTTTCGAGAAATCCAGAAAGAAGATAAACAGTTCGTATTCCATTTTTTAGGAATTCTCCACTTGCCGATGCCAGATAACCGTGAAATGCTCTATTTGATGCAATCCAAGCTTCAGTTTCTGGGAACTCAATGTCTTCGCTCGCACTTGCTAAAACTACAATATTTGATTTTATCTGGGGCAAAATGCTATTAATGATTGCTGCTGGAGACAAAAAGTTTACTTTTATGCAATTCTCTGGATTTGCGGAGCCAGAGAGTTTAATTAAATAATCGAAAATTTGACCTGAATTCTTGAGTTGTGATACAAATTCAGCAACAGATTCATCATTTGTAAAATCGCAGCTAAAAACTTTAGCATTTTTAATATTACTAAGTTTGGAAATGTTATTATTTCCTTGCAAATACAACTCAGCACCAGCATTCGAAAGTTTTTCAGCTACATTTAAACCAACATTTCCAGATGCACCCAAAATCAGAACTTTTTTGCCTTCGAATGTTGCAGTAGGAGTTTTTGATTTTGTTCTTTCAGACCCACAAACATAGCTAAACGCACCAAAATTTCCACCAACGCCAGCTGTTGCACTGAGAATTCGATAATTCTCGTGCAGTAAACCTTGATTTTTCATCATGCAAAGGCTAAGTGGAACTGTTGCACCAGAAACATTGCCGTACAAATTTTGTCCTCCTAGAAAAACTTTGTTTGCATCAATACCAATTTCTTTGGCCGATGGTAATAAAATAACATTCCCCGTCTGATGCGGAACAAGCCAGTCAACGTCAGAAGCATTCCATTTGCTGTTCTTTAAACATTTGTTTGCAGCAGCTGGAAGATTAATCGTTGCCCTGTCTTTAATCAGACTGTCGTCCATATATAAATTGCGCTTATGGTCAACGCCTACATAGTTAAGCATGTTTTGATCGTGAAGATTAACAATGTCAATCAAACCAAATTTTACAGTATCGTCTACTTTACTCAAAACAACAGCTGCTGCGGCATCTCCAAAAG
>JAQVGK010000603.1 GCA_028696755.1 Bacteroidales bacterium
GCGAAAAGAACTCGATAAAGCTCGAATTTCTTTCTTAATAGGTAAAGCAAATATTTACGATAATTTTGATGCCGCGCTAGCTAAAGCAAAAGATGTGGTGGCAAATCCTGATACGCATATTCACCATGCTTAAGCTTGATTTATGAAAGGTTTTTACACTGTTCTATTGCTTATACTGTCGAATACCTTTATGACATTTGCATGGTATGGCCATTTAAAATTTAAAGAAATACCTTGGTTCGCTAAATTGTCTTTAGTTGGAGTGGTTTTAATAAGTTGGGGAATCGCGCTTTTTGAGTATTTCTTTCAGGTGCCTGCAAATCGAATAGGTTACAAGGGAAATGGTGGTCCGTTTAGTCTTGTTGAGCTAAAGGTGTTGCAAGAGGTTATAACCCTTGTGGTTTTTGTCGTCTTCTCACTTGTGTTTTTCAAAACCGAACAATTTAGAACAAATCATATTATTGGTTTTGTGCTGCTTATTCTGGCTGTATATTTTATTTTTAAGAAGTAGAGAATTAGATTTCTGCATTATGCAACTATGAACAGAAAGTAAGGATATTTGTCACTATTTGTTTATAAAATGTACCAATCATTTAATGTAGTATCAACTATTGAACAAAAAAAGAGCCCGAATAATCAGGCTCCTTAAACTTTATAGTGTTATTTTTTCTTTTGTTGATTTAGTCTTTGCTGCTGCATTTTTTGTGCTTCTTCGAGACGTTGCTGCCATTTCGATTTTGGTTTAGCAGGTTTTTTCTTGTTTGCCTCCATTTGTGCAAGAACTTTCTTTTCGTCAATTATAAATTTCTGAATGATTAAAGTTTGTAAAATGGTAATTAGGTTGGCTAAGAAATAATAGTAGCTAAGACCAGAAGAATATTTGTTGAACCAAAAGATCATCATTACTGGCATTAAATACATCATTAGTTTCATTCCTGGCATCGAACTAGTTTGTGGCTGGTTGGCACTAGTCATCCAGGTCGAAATTAGCATCGAAATAGCCATCAATAAAGTAAATAAACTAATGTGATTTCCATAAATATCGGATAATAATGGAATGTGGGCACTCCACTCTACAATAGCGTCATAAGAAGAAAGGTCGTTTGCCCAGAGGAAACTCTCTTGGCGCAACTCAATAGATGCTGGGAAGAATCTGAACATTGCAATGAGAATTGGGAATTGAAGCAACATTGGCAAACAACCACCCATCGGACTGGCACCAGCCTTTTTGTACAAGGCCATTACAGCTTGCTGTTTCTCCATTTCCTTTCCTTTTGGAAATTTCTCGTTTAACGCGTCAACCTGAGGTTTAAGAACTCTCATTTTTGCCGACGACATGTAAGATTTGTAAGTTAATGGGAATAAACCAATTTTAATAATCAAGGTTAACAATAAAATTATCAAACCATAATTATTAATAAACCCACCAAGCCAGTTAAATATTGGAATTACGATAAATCTGTTTACCCAGCCAAAAATCCCCCAACCCAATGGAACGACTTTTTCCAGTTTAAGGTCATAATCGTTTAAAATATTGTATTTATTTGGTCCGAAATAAAATCTAAAATTTGCTGTCTGTTTTTCAGCATCTTTAACAGGAATAGTAAATTCAGAGTTAAAATACTTTAGAAATTTACTGTTTGGATCGTCAATTTTTGCCAAACTAACAGTTGGGTTATCAAGTTTGTCATCGGCTATAAGAATAGAAGAGAAGAACTGTTGTTTGTATGCAATCCATTGAGCAGAACCACTACTTTTGAACTCGTCTTTGTCTTTAGTCTCGCCCAACGATTCTATTTCTTCATCCGACATACGAACAAAAATAGTAGTATTGTTTGATTCCCAGTCGCGTCCGCGCTCTAAGCCTGGAACTTTTGTTTGCCAGCGAACGGTAATGTATGGATTATTTTCAATTTCGTTTTGTAAACCAACAATATTGATGTCGAAATCAATCATGTAATTGTCGGGCTGAACGGTGTAAAGGTATTCAATGTATTTGTCTTTACTAGCTTCGAGACGCATAGCAACCTTAACCGCTTTATCTTTAGCTACAACAGTATCAACACTTACTGTTGGCTTAAAGTACATTTCGTTGGTAATTACAGGTTTTCCATCGGCGACCAGTTCCATTCCAAAAACCGATTGCTCGTCGTTAACAAAAAGGATCAGAGGTTCCTGATAATAAGTCTTATAATCTTTTAACTCTACCGAATAAATTTTACCCCCGTGATTTGTAAGGGTAATTTTCATTTTGTTGTTTTCAATCACGGTAAATTTTTCTTCCCCTTTTGCCGATTCAGCAAATATTCCGTATTTTGATTCTAATTCAAGATTGCGAATCGAGTCTTTCTGAGAAGCGGTGATTGTGTCGGCAATAACGGCAATTGAATCGCTCTGAGTTTTAGCGATGCTATCCTGCTGTGCTTCAACTATCTCTTTTTGTTTTTTGTCGAGCGAATCCTTTCTATGCTCAACCATAGCGATAGAATCCTGCTTTCTTTTCATTTCG
>JAQVGK010000071.1 GCA_028696755.1 Bacteroidales bacterium
ATAGCAGAAAACATATCCAATAAAATTGCTAGCATGCGTAAAAATCTTGAGTTGGTTGATCCGCCAAAGGAGAAATCAACTGAAGAAGAAATACAGGATATCGCAGCTGAAATGGGCGGAGAAACAAATGTTGATTTTGCAAAAAACACAAATGAAAGCATTGTAACCGGTGGAGCACGATCCACAAACATAACTATCAATTTTAAGAATTTAATTGAGACAATTATGTTTAATGGATCCACTCAAGAGAATCAGGAGGAGATGCAAAGAAACATAGCCGAGGGAGTTTTTAGAGCACTAAACATGGCACAATCATCAGTAAGTTAAAATTATGTTTACAGTTAATTTTGCAACAGGTTATGTATTTCCACCGTACTGGGCAAATCACCCTAGTCTGGTTAAGAAATTCGACACAAACGCTACACAGGCGCAGGTGACGAACATTCCTTTTGCTATGCCTCTCAAGATAAAATGGCCAGAAGAAATTGAATATTTTGAGTTCCCAATAGAACCAATTCTCACCATAAGCGGACGTGCAACTATCATACGCAGAAATGTAGCAAAGGCAAATAAGGAAAGCAAAAGAGGATCTGTTGTCGAAACATGGTCAACAGATGATTATGATATTACGATCGGTGGTTTATTTATGTCGGATGACGAAAATACACTTCCGGAGGAACTGATCAGAAAACTGAGAGAATATTGTGAAGCTCGCAGACCTTTAATGGTTGAGTCGAAAATGTTCACACTATTTAATATCACAAAAATTATAATTGAGGAGTGGTCATTCCCACATACAAAGGGAATGCAAAATCAGATGTTTGCATTAAAAGCTTACAGCTATGAAACGCCACAACTCATCATTTCGGAGGTTGAAGGAGATATTGCAGAAATAACAATAACAGGCTAATGTTAATGAGCTTTAAAATACAGATCGGAAACTACTTCCTCAATACTATTGACAGTGTAAATATTGTCAAAAGCGTTGAGACGCTATCCGATTTATGTACTATTGTTCTGCCAGCATCTGTATTGAATCAATCTGTCGATTTAGAACAGTACATTAAAGAGGATGACGAAATAACTGTTTGGTTAGGCTATGATTCAACTTTTGAAATTGAATTTAAAGGCTATATAAATGACATTACAATAAGTAATTCATCACTATCAATTAGCTGCATTGATTCCTTACACATTTTTAAAAAGGAAATACCTAATATCGAATTAAGTAATTTGTCGTTAAAAGCCGTTTTAGCTCACGTAGTTAAAGAAGTGGATCCGGCCTTCACTGTAAAGTGTGATTATGACTTTAATTATGATAAATATGTGATTTACAAGGCCACTGGCTTAGACGTGCTCAAGAAAATACAGGAGGAAACTAAAGCGAATGTTTATTTTAAAGATAAAGTTTTACACGTTCACCCTCAGTACTCGGAAATATTTAATAACGCACCGGTGATTTATGACTTTACAAAAAATATTGAAAAGTCGAATCTCACATATAAAACTGCTGATCAAAGAAAATATTTGCTTGAGGTTGAGTCTGTCGCCGCGGATGGGTCGCGCATAAACACAACCGTAGGTAAACCGGGCGGTGACAAACGATCAGTAAAAGTATTCGGGATCACGGATATGGCTTCATTAAAAAAAAGAGCTGAAGAGGAACTCAAGTTAGTTGCTTACGCTGGATATGAAGGCAACTTTACAGCTTGGTTATGGCCATACCTTGAGCCAGGTTATAAAGTTCGTATCCTGGACAACGAATATCCGGAGCGTACAGGTAACTATTATGTTGTTGCTGTTGATACAAAATTCAGCAGTTCCGGAGCAGAGCGCACAATTACACTAGGTTATAAAATAGGAGTTGAATAGATGGACATTTACGGAAAAATAGCGCAAAAAATCAGAGAGATCGCAGGCACCGATAAAGAAATGCCGGCATTTTTCACAGCTAAAGTTAAAGCCGTGAATGAGCAAACATGTGATGTCGAGATAGGGGATTTGGAACTTACAGACGTGCGATTAAGGTCTGTCGTTAATTCATCAACAGAGATGCTTTTGCTCAAGCCAGTTATCGGATCTCAAGTCGTTGTTGCCGATTTAAGTGCTGGCAAACTTCGTGAGTTGGTGGTTATCCAATATTCAGAAATAAAGGAGTACTGGCTAAAAATAGAAGAAACAACTTTGAAAGTGTCCAGTGGAGGAATCGAATTAAATGGATCAGGAGCTTCGGGGATGGTAAAGGTTAACGATTTAGTCACGTGGATGGCAAAAGTGAACGCGGATTTATCAGCACTACAATCTTTATTATCATTAACCCGTGTCGCAGGAAACGGAGCTCCTTTAGGGATTTTATTCAGTCCAACAACTAACGCTCCAACTGCAGATCAAATTTCTAATAATAAAGTAAAACATGGCTAAAGATAAGGGCATACAATTATTAGTAATTGAGCAGACCGGTAATTACGATCTCAGCCTCTCTGTTAAAAGAAATTCTTTAGGGCAGATTACCCAGGGACTCATGATAGGTAGTACTTTATATCAAAATCAGGCAATGATTTTACGCACTCAGCCTGGGCAAATTAAAGAGTATCCCGGAGCCGGTGTTGGTTTACTAAACATTGTAAATGATAATGAAATTGACATGTGGAAAAAACGAATAACCCAACAGCTTGAGGCAGACGGGCAAAAAATAAGTAAGTTAATATTAAACACTCAGGGCATTGCGCTTGAGGCAAAATATAGGTAGTATGAAAGATTATTTCGTAAGTGTGTTAGGGATTGTTACAGGTGGAGGAACTTGGATGTTATTGCGTGACGTTGGTATAGCCGTTGGAGTTGCTTTTTTAACAGGATATGCGGCTTACTGGGGTGGACAGGTTGCGCGTAAACAACATGAACGTAAACAAAATAAATCTCAAAAAAATGCAAATTCAAACAAATAATAAAGGCATTATTGGCATTGCTGGGGCTTTGCTAATTTCTGTGTCCGCAATAATTTTCGGCGTGCGCCAGGAAACTGCATTTACCACGCCAGTAAAACATATTATTATTGAGGCCGGACACGGAGGCGAGGAAAACGATCAATACCTAACTTCAGGAAAACGATCGCCAATATGGCCTGATGGTACCCAAATACTCGAGGGAACTCAGAATAGATATTTCGCGCACTGGTTAGCTCTAAGCCTTTTTGAAGCGGATGTTGAATTTACGTTTATCAATGGTTATAATCAGGACTATTCTCTACAGAAAAGATGTGAGCTTATCAATGCAGAATATGACCGCCTTAAAGCTATAAATCCGGCCATGAGTATAATTGCTATTAGCCTTCACTCAAACGCTCAAGATGCTAAAAATGGAGACTATAAAGACTCAACTGGGTTAAAAGGCTTTACCTCAGAAAAAGCTGGAGGTGCGGTTGGCATTGAAACATTTACCTCTCCGGGATGGACTGAAAGCGATAACTTCAACGAAAATTATCTTTATCCCGAATTACAAAGATTGCTTCCGGAGTTTAAATTCAGACTTGGAAATAAACAAAAAGGAAAAGAAGCCAACTTCTATATTTTAAGAAATACGAAATGCCCAATTGTTTTATTTGAATATGGATTCATGACAACCTGGACTGATTGTAAGCTTATGAAAAATAAGGATGTCGGGAGCCGCTATATTAAGTCAATTACTAACGCGGTATTAAATTACAAACCAAAAAAGAAGTAATAATGAAAGCGATTTATGCATTGATACTGTTGACGGTTTTGCTGGGATCCTGTAAAACGTTTAAGAATAATAATAGAACCAGGTCAGATATACAGACTGATTCTATTGTAAAAAATGACATTGAAGTTAAAATAAATGAGGAAGATTTAACGGAGTTTGAATCTCATCTCCGACATAAAGAAACAATTATTGATTCCTCATTTGAGCGAATTATCGTTCGAGAATTTATCTCTGATTCCACCGGTAAAACTCATGTTAAAAAAGAGACTGTTTATGAAAAGCAATCTGCGCTAAAAAATATTCGAGAAACATTTTTGAGTGAAGATGTAAAAAATAACATAACAAAATCAATAATTAAGAAGGATCATACTAAAACAGACTTCAACAAACATGAAAAGCTAAAAACTATAAGCTCTGAAAAGTCATTTGTTCCAATATGGGTTTATGTTATCGGGACAATCATTTTTGTCGCTATTTGTTTCGTGATCGGTTGGTGGGTAAAAAAAAAGCTAAACATAATAATATGAATACTCTATCTGGCCAAACCTTACTAGACATTTCAGTTCAAGAAACAGGAACTGTCGAAAGTGTATTTGATATTGCTATTAAAAACGATTTAAGCATTACTGATGATATTGAGGCTGGTTATGATTTGTTTGTTGATCAGATTGTTGATAATGCAATCGTCGTTGATTATAGGGCAGAAAACCGCAAACCATCAAGCGATATTTCTCTTGAGAGTATAAATAGTATAATTGGTTCCGGTGAGGGTATCGGATACATGCAAATAGGTTATGATTTTATAGTAAGTTAATATGGCACGCACAATTGCAATAATTAAGAAAGAAATGACAGACAAATATCTGTCTCATGATTATATAAGGACATCTTACGGTATAAACGTAGGCACATCTTTTGAAAATGCATTTAGCATATATTCAGTTGAAAGCATATTGTTTTATTGCTTTGCGGCTGCAATCTGGACGCTCGAAGTTTTATTCGATAAACACGTCTCCGAGGTGGCCACAACAATAGCAAATTTAAAACCTCACAACTTAAAATGGTATGTAAATAAGGCTAAGTTATTTATGCCAGGATATTCGCTAGTTACGGATACCGATAACTATGATACTTCATCAATGACACTCGAGGAAGTTGAGGCAGCTAGAGTTGTGAAGTATGCGGCAGCCGTCGAAAGCAATGCCGTAGTTTATATTAAAGTTGCCGGATCGGATGGTACCTTACCCGTTCAACTTGATGGTGATCAAGAAGCCGGCTTAGTAGCATATTTTAAAGAAATTAAAGATGCTGGTGTTAAGCTTGAAGTTGTCAATTTACCGGCTGACCACTACCGTCTCGAGATGAAAATTTATTACAACCCGATGATTTTAAATAGTGGCGGGTTGCACCTGCAGGGCGGAGATCCAGTCCGTGATGCAATACGTCAGTTCCTTAGAGATTTGCCATTTAACGGAGAGTATAGAAACTCATCACTAGTTGATGCCCTACAGGTACTTGAAGGGGTCGTAATGCCTGAACTTATTAAAGCCGAAATAAGTCCCTCAGGATTTGAAGGGACGTGGCAAACTGTTGACGGTTTCGCTGTTCCCGATTCAGGATATTACAAAATATACAATGAGGAAACTGAGCTAAATTTAAACTTCATACCTTATGAGACTGTTTCAAATTAACTATAAAAAGCTGATATTTGTGCTGCTACCCGGCTACCTCCGTTCAAAGAATGTTGGGGCGTTGATGGTATCCGCTGTGCAGCCAATTATCGGCCTTTATAATCGATTTATAAAAAACAGAGCAACAAATAATTATAAGCTTGCTCACAACGGTCAAGTGTGTTATTTACGCGCTTTATTAAATGACTCATTTCCAGACAGAAATAGCAGCTTTGAAATTATAGATATTGAGTCGGAAGGTTCCTGGCAATTTTGTTACCAAGAGCAATCTTATAATCAACTTTTTGCACCGGCAGCGCCTGAAGCCGAAATACTCTATTCCGTTCCGGCAATCATTTCAGGTACCGCGAATTTTCTTGTAATTATTCCGAACAATTTAACAGGTTTCGACACTTTAAATCAAATCAAATCATTAGTAAATGAGTATAAATTAGTCTCAAAAAAAGCATTTTATGAATATAGCGAATTACCTTAACGACGGCAATGTCGACCGTCAAAAATATCCTCTTTCTGTTGAGTCTTTAGACTTTATTCAACAGCAGATCCGATTAGTGCACGAACTTGCAAATATTGCTGGTGCTAATTTCATCATTCAAGGATGCAATGTAAATGGCACGCAGACAAGTGCCGGCACACTAATAATAAATGGTGAGGTTTTGCCGCTAGTTGCCGGTTTAACTCAAACAAAAATACGCATAAGAGAATCGGTTGAAAACATCACGGCTCAATACGTCAATTACGCCAATGCACGCGTTAAAAGATGGGTTGAATTCGGAGAAAACCCGGGCGATGTAGATACCTACCTATGGGCAGATTTTGTCAGGATAAAAACAAATGCTCAACTCGAATTAGAAAAAGCAACTCACGCCGAGGTTGAAGCACTTCAAAACTTAATTATGCCAAGCGGCGCCATTATCATGTGGAAAGGATCCATTCAAACAATACCTGACGGATGGGCTCTATGTGACGGAGAGAATGGCACTCCTAATTTATTAAATAAATTTATAGTTGCTGCCGGACAGCAGTATTCTGTTGGTCAAACAGGAGGTTTGGAATCTGTTACACTAGGCATTTCCCAAATTCCAAGTCACAGACACAAAATTGCAAAAGTATCTAGAGATGACGGATCTACAGACGGAGGCGATGTCATTAGGCAAGGTGATGATTTAATCGGAACTACATATGACTCATATACCGACTACCAAGGAGGAGGTCAAGCACACGAAAATCGGCCTCCGTATTATGCATTAGCTTATATTATGAAACTTTAAAATTTAAAAATATGCCAGCAGTTTATCAAAATAGAAATACTTTAAAATCATACTTTCAAGAAGGTGATTTTCCAAGTCAGGAACAATTTGCAGCTCTCATCGATGCGTTTTATCACAGAAGTGAAGATCAGGCTCCAATAAGTTTTATATCGGGGCTTACTGAGGCATTAGCGGCAAAAGCTTCAGCTGAGTCACTTGCTGCAATGGGTATTGTGTTACAAGCAATGTCTGCCGAAATAGAATTTTTGAGAACAGGAAATCAGATCACTGATTATACTTATGGCCAACTACTTGGTCGAAAAATGAATGGCCAACTAATACCGGGGCGCTGGTATGGCATTACAGATTTCCAAAGTCTGTGGCACTATTTCGATGGAGGAACGGGCGAAATTGTTGGAGTTGGTACAGGAGCTTACGAAAAACTTTATGTTTTCGCAACTGGAACTAGTACTTTGGCAGAAAATGCAATATCAAACTCTTATCGTAAACACGTAATAAAGTACAGCTTAGTTGGTGATGAAGACACCGAAGACATTGGCTATTTTGATAATGACGGTAATCCAGTGATCGGATATAAAGGTAAAATTTATTTCAGGCATGATATAGAGAACGACATATCTGCGCACTATGATTGGAAACAAATAAAATTTAGAACTTGGGCAGTAAGCGCTCCAGAATATTCAGCATCCACATCATATCTAATGAATCAAGCCGTAAAAGCTACAAACGGTAATATTTACATTTGTATGAAACCTATTACTGGAGGTTCGGGACCGATGTCTGATGGAGTTAACTGGAGATTACTATTTGATTTAAGCGACCTGTCAAGAGGCAGGTTTATATCCTTTACAAAGGACTCACTAAAGCTTAGCGATTGTGGTTATGTTACCAACTTATCAATAGATACAAATGATTATCGAGACGCATTGACATTTACGACATCTGCGAAAGTTTCAAACATACATATCGGCAAAACGAATCGTGAATATGTAAGTCTCTTATTTAATTATTCAAGCAGCTTGCCTAACATTGTTGTTAATGTATATGAGCATGTAAATGGTTTTAGAAACGTATTTATTGATGGTAATTCATATAACATTAGATTTATTGGCACTACTTATAATATTTACGACGTTAAATTTGGTGAAAGGGTAAGAAATGTAATTGTTACATCGTCTGCATATGGTAGTAAACTTAAAAATGTAGAAAATTGTATTTTTCAAACTGTCCAAAATTGCAACTTACAAGGATGCACTTACACATTTTTCCCAGGTATTTTTTATGAATCTACAGTTCGCATTGGGATATCAGAATGCTTTTTACCATTAAACGTCGGCAATTGTGACTTTGATGAATTTGTAGAAGCTGTTAACTTAAGAAACAATACGTATTTACCGGGTAATTATCGTAAAAAAGTAATTCGGGCTAACAACGGCCAACCAGTTATCAAATATATCAATTATGATAATCCTGGCTATTCGATTGCTTTGGTAGCGCTAGAATAAAAAACCCCTGTCTACCATTCCGGAGCTCTCACCCTCCAAAACGATTAAAGGTGCTGACACACCACGACAGAGGCAAATGCCTTTACCGGTGTGTCAGCACCTTTTAATATAAGTGAGAGAATACAAAAATAGTTATTTTTTTTAAAAGTAAAATTATGGGAGAGTTTAGTTACAAACAGCAGTATGGTGTAATTGTTATCTGCGTTGACGAGAAAGAGCAAATCAAGATTTATGAAATGCTCAAACAAATGGGTTTAACTTTAAAAGTGGTTACTGTATGATTGTTGAGGTAAAACATTGTTGTAGCGATTTCGATAGCTATCGCGCAGCTAGAGTAAAAAGTCTTTTTAACGCCGAATCTGGCTGTAATTGGTCACATGTTGCCGATTTACCAATTGAGGATAGAAGTTGGAAAATAGGGCTAATTGTCGGAGCCTCAGGCAGTGGAAAAACGTCACTCGGTGAAAAGATTTTTAGTAATGGCATTTATGACCTTTACGCTAATTGGGACAGCAAAAAGCCGATTATTGATGATATAGCCCCAAACGGAAGTTTTAACGATGTTACAGCATCTTTGGCTAGTGTCGGGTTAGGTGATGTTCCTGCGTGGCTAAGGCCATTTAATGTGCTTTCAAATGGTGAAAAGTTTAGAGCCGGTCTCGCACGTTTAATTTGTGAGCGTCCTGATAAAGTTGTAGTTGATGAATTTACAAGCGTAATTGATCGTCAAATAGCAAAAGTTGGAGCCGGTGCGTTTTCTAAAGCGTGGAAACGAGGATCCGGGCAAATAGTTCTTTTGTCTTGCCACTATGATATTATTGAGTGGCTACAACCAGACTGGATTTATGATACAAAGGAGGCGCGGTTCAGCCGTGACTGTCTTCGGCGTCGCCCAGAACTCGAGCTTCGGATTTATAAAGTCAAAGGAAGTGTATTCAGACATTTTAAGCCGCATTATTATCTAGACTTACCTTTGCCAGTCGCTGCTGAGTATTTTGTCGGTATCATTGGGAATGAGCCGGTTTGTCATATTGCCGTAAGTCCATTATTTACGGCTAAAGCGTACCGCTCTACACGTCTTGTAGTTATGCCCGAATGGCAGGGAGCTGGTGTCGGGATGAAATTTATAAACGCAATTGGGGCGTACCATAAAGAAGGTCGCGGCAGATGTGGCCATAAATACCCGATGTTTTTTCATACGTCGCATCCACAACTATGCGCTGCCCTTAGGGCATCTCCAATGTGGAAACAAACCAATGCGAGTTTATACGGTAGCAATAAAAGCCGTTCGCAGGCATCGTTAAAAAAGTCACATAAAAAGAATAACATAAATGACCGCTGCGCTTCAGGTTATGGAGGACATTTTAGAGCCGTGCAGTCATTTAAATATATTGGAGTAGATTGATATGATTATTAAGGTATTAGGAGACAGAAATACTAAGGCATATAATGAGGCCAGTGAATTAGTTCGCTCGATGGGTCACGTAATTGATTACGGTAAGCATTTTGTGACGGACGTGCAAATCGCTCCGTTATTGACTGTTAAAATTTCGGAGGATGAAATATATTATCCACTACATGGGACACTTATATTTCATCCTTCGCCTTTACCCTATGGCCGTGGAGCGAGCTCTATTAGATGGGCATACAGAAGAAAAGAGCCAATAACAGCTGCTACATGGTTCTGGGCAAATGATAAACTTGATGCCGGAGATATATGCGAGCAGGAAATTATTAAAATCGATTATAGTTTAACGCCGAAAGAGTTTTATGAACAGCATATTATACCTGCAATGCTTAGGACTTTAGAAAGAGCTTTAAAAGGTCTTGAAAAGGGCTTTAAACGCGAAATAAAGCAGATTGAGGGCTATGCGACATACGACGAAAAGATTTAGTGTGCGTGTGGCTCAAAATCGCACAATTTGTTTTAAATTTGCGAACAATTTGATTTTTCGTTTATAAAAAAACGGACAAACCCTAAAGCCCATCCGTTTTCTAAATATTGTGATTTAGCTTACGCCTTTTTCATCTCAACTGTAAAGTGACGCATTATTGGCGCTTCCCAAGTAATTTCGACGCCGGAAGTAATTTCGTGGCGACGATCGAACACATTTTTAAGTGCTACAGCAATATAATCCATGTGATTGTTTGTGTAAACTCTGCGTGGAATTGCAAGTCTTAATAATTCGAGTTTTGGATAACGATTTTCACGTGTAACTGGATCTCGGTCGGCAAGTATTGCACCGATTTCAACTCCACGAACGCCGCCCTCGACATAAAGCTCAACGCCTAATGTCTGCGCGCGGAATTGCTCTTTTGGGACATTAGGCAAAATTTTGTTTACATCAACAAAAATAGCGTGCCCGCCTATTGGAAACTGAATCGGCACTCCATATTCAATTAGTTTATTTC
>JAQVGK010000072.1 GCA_028696755.1 Bacteroidales bacterium
ATAAAATCTTGTACATATTTTTTTTTGCAATTTAGGTATTTTTTAAATTTCGTGAAATTTTTAACAAAATTTTTCACTTTTCAATGTTATTTATTTCTAACTTTGTGTTAGAATTATTTAACATTATCATTATGAAAAGACATTGGATTATTATTCTAGTTGCAGCTCTTGTTTTAGCATCAACATTGTTTTTGTTTTTATCGTCGGGATTCGAACCAGCAAAAACCGATTATGTACATTTTGGAATAATCGGGTTTCTTGTAGCAGCCGCAGTGTTTATTGCAATAAAAAAGATGGGAAATGCACGACGTGGCGAGCCTCAGGAAGATGAACTTTCCAAAAAGTTAATGCAAAAAGCATCGTCACTTTCTTATTTTGTGTCGCTCTACATTTGGGTGGTGATTCTGTATTTAAAAGATCGTGTTACAATGGACATCGAAGAGCTCATTGGCAGCGGAATTCTCGCCATGGGAGTAGTCTGGATTTTATCAATGACATTTTATTATTTTAGTGGACTTAGAAATGAATAATAGAATAAAGGAATTTAGAGCAAGGACAGGAATCACGCAAGAAGAACTCGCCAAAATGGTAAATGTGCGTCGCGAAACAATTGTATTTCTGGAGAAAAATAAGTACAACCCATCGTTAAAACTAGCTCATGATCTTGCTAAGGTTTTTGGAGTAATAATAGAAGATCTATTTATATTTGATAACTAAACTAAAGATTAGGATTACTATGCAATACTTTTTAGGAAATTTAGGAAATTCCGAAAGCAGTTCACAACAAGCGATTCAGCTACGCAGCATTATTTTGTCGGAAAAGCCTGAAACTGAAACATTAAATGAATTCAAACAATTTGTTTTAGTTCAAAACCAGCTTTTGCCCGACAGCATTTCGATGATTAACAAAGCGTTAATGGCAAATTATGGTAGTGAATATCTCGGATTAGGGAAAGATGACTTTAGTTTAAAGTTAAACATCTATAAGCAATTTATAGAACAATTTCCACAAATAGCTAGTTTCAAATTCTATTATGCCGAATGCAGTTTGATTTTAGGTGTGTCGGCCGAAGAAATTTATCCAATTTTAAAAGAAGGTATGCTTCAGGATGAAAATAATAATAATTATCCATCGGC
This sequence comes from Bacteroidales bacterium, assembly GCA_028696755.1. The sequence continues at coordinate 1,138 of JAQVGK010000072.1, forward strand.
AGACCTATTTGAGTTTATCCAGGACAGTGATTTTAGCTTTGATTTTGACATACTACTTTTGGGAAAATATTATCAACCATGCAGTAAAGAATGCTTTGAAGATTGGATATCAGACTACAAAAAACAATACGTTAGTCCCGAACAAATACTCGTTTTAGATTCATTAAAATGGAAAGGCGACATTCAGCCTTGAAAGAATGCATAAAAACAAATTCGCCAGCTTAGTTGTGCAAATTCCTCAAATAATCTGCTGCACTTAATGCCGCAATTGTTCCATCCGCTACTGCAGTTGTTATTTGGCGATATCTTTTAACAATGCTATCTCCAGCTGCAAACACACCCGGTATATTTGTTTTCATATCTTGGTCAACAATAATTTCTTTATTCTGATTAAGAGTTAACAAATCATCGAGTCCTTCGGTATTTGGTGCATATCCAATAAAAACAAATACTCCGTCGATATCCATTTCGGTTTTGTTTCCAGTAGGGATATGCTCAATTACAGCTTTTCGTAATGATTCATCGCCAGTTAACTCGGCAATTCTTGACTCCATAATGAAACTTATTTTCGGATTTGCTTTAGCCTCATCAATTACTGCTGGAAAAGCTTGAAAATGATCGAATTGGTGAACTACAGTAACTTTTGTAGCATATTTAGTTAGAGTTCCAGCTTCTTCGAGAGCCGAATTCCCTCCACCGACGACAATAATTTCCTTGCCTTCGAAGAAATCGCCATCACAGGTTGCGCAATACGATACACCGCTGCCTTTGTAAAAGCTTTCGCCAGGCACACCCAAATAACGAGGACGTCCACCAGTGGCAAATATCACAGACTTAGATTTTATAATTCTGCCATCTTCAAGTTCAAGAACTTTTACCTCAGAGTTAATATCATATTTGCTTATTTTGATATTGCCCATAAGTTTACAACCGAACTCTTTGGCTTGCTTTTTCATTGTATTTGCAAGCATATATCCGTTTGTAAGCTCTACGCCAGGATAATTTGCAACTTCGTTTGTCATTACAACCTGACCGCCAAAACTTCCTTCGTTAAGAATTACAGTTTTAAGTTTAGCTCTCGAGCTATATATTCCTGCTGTAAGTCCTGCCGGACCACCACCAATTATTGCTACATCAAATATTTCGTCCATAATTAAAAATGTTAAAAAATCCCAGAGTAGTAATTACTACTCCGGGACTATGTAATAAAAACCTGGCCTAGAATTTAGAATCTAAAATAGAAGTTACCTGCTGTCTGTTCTGTATGCTTGTTGTTGCCTGAACCACCTCACCATTTTTGTAATACATTGTAAATGGTAGGCCCATAAAACCACGACATGCTGGATCGTTGCGAATAATTCCAGCCTCGGGACTATCGAAAGCCATTACAGCAAATTTAACATGCGGATACTCATCTTCAATCTCTTCCATAATGTCGTAAACTGGAATACACATTGGTCCCATGCGACCGCACACAACCATTAGATTTGGATTCTCTTGTTGCATTTTTTTCAATTGTTCTGCTGTTTCGATTTCTGGTAAACCTGTCTGTAAGTACTTCATAATTTTATTTTTAATTTGTTAATAATTTCGTTTTGCAAATAAACAGCGAAATATTCATTTGGCTTTCAAAATTGACCTGCACAACCATAGCACAGAATCTGAACTAGAACAGTTTTTTTTCTATCAAACAATAGTTTTTATAAATTTGCGAAAAACAAAAAGTAATGAACGGCAAGAAAAACAAACCAGTTGAAGATATAGCAAATTGTTTTGCGGTTTTATATCCCGAGGAGCTGGAGTTCTTGAGGGACAAGAAAACTCAACTTGAGTACTCCAAAGGAGAACAGATTTTTAAACAAGGTGCTTTTGCTCCACATGTTATTTACATTAATGATGGTTTGGTTAAAGTCTCGATTCAGACAGGTTTCGGCAAGCAACTTAACATTAGGATCGCACGAACAGGTGAATTTTTAGCATTTTCATCTGTGTTCGGTGATACAACATATTCTTACACCGCAACAGCTTTGCGAAACTCTACTATATGTATGATTGAAAGAGATGCTCTTAAAAATCTACTCGAAGAAAACTCCGATTTTTCTATGCGCATAACTTCTCGAAATTGCCGAAACGAATCGCGACTTTTCGAAATAATTAGAAATATCGCATATAAGCAAATGCCCGGAAAACTTGCCTCAGCATTGATTTATCTTTCATCGCCAGACTTTGCCGGAGAAAGTATTTTCACAATGCTTACTCGACAAGAGCTTGCCGATTTTGCATCTGTATCAACCGAAAGTGCTATTAAAATCCTGAAAGAATTTGAACAGGAAGGAATTATCGAGCTAAATGGTAAGGATATATTGATTCTTAAAAAAGATAAACTTGAAGAAATTAGTCTTAAAGGCTAAAAGTTTCACCAGGAATTACTTTAATTACAGAAACCTTCTTCTTCTCAGCTTCGACGTGAGCTCTGTTTAGTGGCTCGTCCCATGAGTGAATAGAAAGATTGAAAGCCGAATTGTGCACTGGCAACATCTTTTCTGCACTAAGGTCTTGGGCTGCCTGCACCGATTCCTCAGGCACCATGTGTATTTCGTGCCAAAGTTCGTTATACTGACCACACTCCATAATTGCCAGATCGAAAGGACCATATTTTTCGCCAATTTTCGCAAACCCTGAAAAATAGCCCGAATCTCCAGAGAAAAATATTTTGTAATTTTCGCCAGCAATTACCCAAGAGCACCAAAGAGAAGAATTTCTGTGTCGTGGATCGCGACCGCTAAAATGTTGTCCAGGAGTACAAGCAAGTTTTAAACCTTGGTACACTGTTTCGTCCCACCAATCAAGTTCTGTAATGCGCGAATCTTCTACCCCCCATTTACGCAAATGCTCACCAACAGCAAGCGGAACAAAATAATGTTCAACCTGTTTGTCAATTTTTTTGATCGTTGGATAATCCAAATGATCGAAATGATCATGCGAAATAATTACAGCATCAATTTTTCCTAATCTGGCTAAATCAGAATCATCAATATGTAAAGCGTTCTCAAATTTTTTTACCCCAAAAGTAAAAGGTGATGCATTCTCGCTGAGCATTGGATCCAGCAACAAGCGTTTGCCTTCGATGTCAATCATCAGAGCAGAATGGCCAAACCATGTAACTTGAGTAATTTCATGAATTGGTTTATCGAATTTTATTAGCGACTTATCCGAAATTTTAATATCCTTTGGCGGGCGTTTGTTTGGCGGAGACGAGAAAAAAGTTTTAAACATCTTGCCAAATTTCGAGCTATTCATCTTCATCTCAATCATACCCTCGTTGTGAAACGAACCATTTCTGAACTGCTTGGAGTTCATTATCTTCTCATCCTTTTCATAATCTGGAATTCGACCAAACTGTGGGAGCAAAAACACAAGGTTAAAAGCAATTATTGAGATAACTACTAAAGCAAGAATTATTATAAGAAGCATTTTCATTTGTTTTCTGATAAAAACAGTCTTAGCCATCAAATGTTTATAATTTTAGCTTATTCCAGAAACCCCTGCTTTTTTAGTACATCAAACAAAACTTTTGAGAAATGTTCGTTGTTTGCCTTCGAGTATCTTATATCGGTAAATACTTGTGCCAAACTCTCTTTATTGTTTTCCTTTACAAATTGCTTGCTGTCCTCGCGTGATTCTTTTTCAGCATAAATACTGTTGATTGTAGCTTCGTCAAAATCATGGTATTTCTCATAATGAACAACAGCCTCCATCGGAAGTCGGTCGGTTAGCTCAGGAATATCAGCAGGATAACCCATAGTTACAGCTGTAACAGGAACTACGCCTTTGGGAAGATTTAAAATTTCGATAATTTTATCAGGATTATAAATTGCTGTTCCAAGATAACAAATTCCAAGACCATGTGATTCGGCTTCGATGCAAGCATTTTGAGCAGCGATAATTGCATCAATGGCAGCGGTTAAAAATGATAGGAAATTATCATATCCCGGTTCTGCATTACGCTGACGGCACCATTTGTTAAACCTGTTAAAATCGGCACAAAAAGTAAGAATTGCAGGTGCCTGCTTTGCCATCGGCTGGTTAAAATGGGCAGGCGCCATGGCATCCTTTATCTGTTGATCGGTTGTAACAACAATGCTGTAAACCTGCATATTTCCAGTATTCGACGCTCTGATAGCAGCTTGCAAAACCGAATTCATTACCTCTTCAGGAATTGCAGTATCCTGATACTTGCGAATTGAACGATGTTCGAAAATCTCTCTTACCATAAAAAAAAGTTTTTGCAAAATTATAAAAAAGTTTCTAACTCTGTTTTTAATTGCATACATGTAGGGCAAATTCATGGTTCCTGAGCGAAGTCGAAGGATGAATTTGCCCTACAATATGCAATTATGATAAAACTTCCATAAACATATCACTCCGAACTTTAGACACTTTTTTTTTGCACAATATTTGCAAAAAGCCTAACTTGTCGCAAAATAAAATTCTATGAAAAAGACATTATTATTTTTTACCATACTTATAGTTTTTGCAGCTGTTACAAATGCTCAGGACTATACCGACCCACAGAATATGGACGTAAATTACAACCGAGAAGCTGAATATCCTGGCGGAATAAATAAATTTATTGGAGATTTGTGGATGCTGATGGAATACTCTCAAGAAGCCATTGATGCAAAAGCTGATGGCGAAATTATGGTAAGTTTTGATGTTGAAGCCGATAGTACAGTTACGGGAGTTTCAATTATCATGGGGATGGGAATGGGAATCGACGAGGAATTTGAAAGAGTTCTTAAAACAATGAAATTTGCTCCCGCTCTTGCCGAAGGAAATCCTGTTAAAATGAACGTAATGCTGAATATTCCAATTAGGGTAGGACCCAATTCAAAAAAGAAACTTTAACCTAAATAAACTTAAACCTAAAACCATGAAAAAAGCACTTTTATCCTTTGGATTATTTTTTACCATAATTTTTGCTTACGCACAAGAAAAACCTGCAGACATTAAACTCTCAGGAGATGTTGGTGGCTACAAAATAGAGATGTTAATCACATCTGTAGATCAGGACTCAGCAACATTTAAAGGAAAATACAAGTATCTGAGTCAGAAAAATTATCTCGAGATCAGTGGAATAAATTATGGCGAGTGCATTTATATCGAAGAATCATACAATGGCAAAGTTACTGGTAGCTTTTACCTCGACCGCGAAGGAAATGCTTTGTCGGGTTATTGGGCCAGCGAAACAAAATCTTTTGCTGTTAATCTCGAAATTACTAGTGGAAAAAGCGAATTGCTTTATGTAAAAACAGAAACAGATTATCAGGCATTAGTATCAGATAAAATCGGTGGAAGATATGAGATAAACTTTACGTTTATAAACGATTACTTTACCACCGAAGAAAACCCAGTTTACGAAATTGGCTACAATGGTGGCTATGTAAATGTTACTGAAATAGGAACCGACAGTATAAGTTTTATCGCCGAATTTATTTGTGGTCCAACTTATCATTTCGCAATGGCCGAAGGTGTTGCTGTAAAAGATGGTGAATATTACGTTTATTATGCTGATCCTTACGAAACAGATGACTTTTGTGAAATAAAGTTCAAATTTGGAAATAAAACTCTTGCTGCCAGCTCAAACAATTCGATGGGTTGCGGTTTTGGTGCGCGGGCGTACATCGATCACGAACTTATTAAGGTTGCGGACGAGTAGTAAAATGAAATATCAAAAGGAATTAATTTCACTTTGGTAGAATACTATGTATCAATCTTGTGAAAAATGTTTTCATAAAACTCAAATTTAGCTAGAATATTTCTTATCTTTGCGTATATGCTTACAAGGAATGACATATTAAATAAGTTGAGAGATTTAAAACCAATATTGCACAGAGATTTTTCTGTCAGTGAAATTGGTTTATTTGGCTCATACTCAGATGATTCATACAATGACGATAGTGATATTGACATACTTGTCGAATTTGAAAAACCAATTGGTTGGAAATATTTTTCTTTAGAAATATATCTAGAAAATATTTTTGGTCGCAAGATTGACCTCGTAACAAAAAATGCTCTTAAGAAGCAAATCAAAGAACAGGTATTAAATCAAGTAAATTACATTTAGTGTGAAGAAAGAAGACCGTAATTATATAATGTATCTAGAAGATATTCAATTGGCAATGTCACGTATTGCTGAATATTTGATTGATTATAATTTCGAGCGCTTCAAAATAGACTACAAAACAATTGATACAGTAATTAGAAACTTTGAAATTATTGGTGAAGCTTCAAAGAATTTGGACGAAAATATTAAAGAAAAATATCCAGAAATTCCTTGGATGGAAATGTATTATTTAAGAAACAAAGTATCTCACGAGTATTTTGGAGTTGATTGTGAAATCATTTGGGATGTTGCAATAAATTATCTACCTGAAAATAAAATTCAGATTGACAAGATAATCGAAATGGAAAAGTAGTATTAAAAAACGCAGTCTCCCACTTATGAGAAACTGCGTTCCAAAAAATCAGCCTTACACTATTTCTTGATGATTGCTTTCAACACTTTTTCTTTATCTAATTTTTTTGTACAGAAGAACCAGTCCTTACAGTCGAGATCTTTATCTTCCATTCTTTCTTTTGCCATACCACATGAACCAGCAGGTGAAATAATTACATCGTCGCCTGGAACCCAATCGGCAGGAGTTGCTACACCAAATTCATCGGAGGTTTGCATAGCAACCAGTGCACGATACAACTCGTCGAAATTACGACCAAGACTTAGAGGATAATAAATAATTGCACGAATTGTTCCCTGTGGATCGATAAAAAATACCGCTCTAACTGCTTTGGTATTGCTTTCGCCTGGCATCATCATTCCGTACTTTTTAGCAACATCCATTGTAATATCCTCGATAAGAGGGAATTTAACTTCGATGTTTTTCATTCCTTTGTACTCAATTTTTTCTTTGATTGTGCGCAACCAAGCGATGTGGCTGTATAAACCATCAACCGATAAACCAACAAGTTTACAGTTTGCCTTTTCGAATTTCTCTTCCATGTTTGCAAAAGTCATAAACTCTGATGTACAAACTGGTGTAAAATCGGCAGGGTGACTAAAAAGTATTACCCAGTGACCTTTATAATCAGCCGGAAAATTGATATTACCCTGTGTTGTTACAGCTTTAAACTCAGGTGCTTTTTCGCCAATACGTGGCATTGCAATTACATTGTTTTCTTCCATTTTTTTAAAATTTTAAATTATTATTTATTTGTGTATTCTCCTTTTATGTGCAGTTTTATATCTTTAATTTCAAACCCTGGAATCGATTTTTCCGCAAAATATTGTTGCAAAATATTGTTTAATTCCACGTCGAAATAGTCCTCAATTTTACCAGTATTTATCTCATGTAAATGATGATGCATTTCTGTTTTTGCATCAAATCTTAATTTACCATCATCGGCTTGCACTTTACATATAAGCTTCTTATGCGACAAAGTCTCGAGTGTTGTGTAAACTGTTCCAAGCGAAATTCCAGGAAAATCATTTTTTAACCTCTCAGCCACAATCTCGGCAGTTGGATGAATGTCGGCATCAATCAACACTTGCAAAATAGCTACCCGCTGTGGAGTTATTTTTAAGCCTGCCGATTTCAACATTTCCGTAATTTCTGCTCTAATCATAAGTAGTAAATTTTATTACTTAGTAAAATTTATTGATAAACAGAAGAAGAATTTATTTGTTCATGATTTTATACAAAGATACAAATAATTTAAACATGTGGTAAAAATAGAAACATAATTTTACAAATAAGTTTAAACCTTAAATACGCAAACTGTTTACTATTACATGTCTGAACTGCATGCCACCTGTGTCAATGCTCGACACTCCGCTCCTAATCGTAACAAAGGCTACGCTTACGGTGCTCATGTCTGCGCTTAACCCATCTGTCATGTATTTCAGCCCTTCACTACGCAAACAGCTTGCGGATTTAAGGTTAAATGTAAAATTTAAAGTTCCTAAACAAACTTGTTATTCAGGAACTTTAGAATATGTATATGTGAGTTACAATACTATTTAAAAAACAATCTCCTCAGCTCGCCAATCCACAGAATCAGGGATGTAGATCCTATAATTATTAGCCAGTCGTTTAAGCTTATTGGAACTGTTCTAAACACCTCGCCACCAAATTGTGTAATTAGAACTTGACCAGCAAGAATAAGCAGCAGAACTAGTAAAAATGCTTTGCTTTCGCCGAGTTTGTAAAAGGCCGAGCGTCCCGACATAAATGCTTTAACATTAAACATATTCCAGAACTGCATCATGACAAAAACAGCGAAGAAAACTGATAGATTGTACTCGCTGATATCGCCATTAGCATCTCTGAAGAAGTACATTAGTGCAAACAATATAGCAACAAAACTTAAGCCCATAAACAAAATGTTGCTGCGCATTTTCCTGGTAATTATAAAATCGCTGTTTTTGCGTGGTTTGCGCTTCATAACACTCTTATTTGGTGGAAGCGATGCAAGTGCGCCTGCAGCAAATGTATCCATAATTAGATTTACCCACAGCATTTGAGTTACTGTAAGCGGCAATTCGTGTCCTAAAATCGAACCTACTAGTACGGTAATCATTGCTGTTACATTTATTGTAAGTTGGAACACGATAAATCGCTGGATATTTTGATACAGCGAGCGTCCCCACAAAACTGCCGAGCCAATGCTTTTAAACGAATCGTCGAGAATTGTAATATCGCTGGCTTCTTTTGCTACCGAAGTTCCGCTTCCCATACTCATACCCACATGAGCATAGTTAAGCGCGGGAGCATCGTTGGTACCGTCGCCAGTAACCGCAACTACTTCGCCTGCTCTTTGCAATAACTGCACTAATCTTTGTTTATCGGATGGACGAGCGCGGCAAAGAATCTTTAAATCTTTAGATCTTTCAATAATTTGCTCATCGCTTAACTCGCCAAATTCCTGGCCTGTTAAAACAGCATACTCAGGAATATTTATGCCTAAAATTCCGATCTGGCGACCGATTTCCTTTGCAGTTCCTGGAGTATCTCCTGTAACAATTTTAACATCAATTCCTGCACTCAAACAATCCTGAACTGCATCTGGTACATCTTCGCGAATTGGGTCAGAAATTGCTGTAACTCCCAAATATGTAAGATTATGATTTATTAATTTACCATCAGCGATTCTTGGCTTATCATCTTCAAAAATCTCGTATGCAAATCCAAGTGTTCGCATAGCTTGAGATTGATATTGCAACAGAAGATCCTGAATTTCTACTTCGGAATCTGCTACAGATTTAAGCCCATCTTTAAATAAAACATTTGTACTTTGATTAAGTACTATTTCGGGTGCTCCTTTCACATACAAAAC
>JAQVGK010000073.1 GCA_028696755.1 Bacteroidales bacterium
TTCCATCATCTTGCTGTAGTCGGTAATAACTGCTTATAATCGTACCATCTTGGAATTGAAACAGGATTGATGACAAAAGGTTACTGGTGGAGATGGCTTATAATCGTACCATCTTGGAATTGAAACATTTACAAACTAACTAGCGGCACCATTGCTGCTGTCTTATAATCGTACCATCTTGGAATTGAAACAGCTGTAAGCGGGTTACCATATTTGTTTTATCTCGCTTATAATCGTACCATCTTGGAATTGAAACAGCTTATGGGCAAAGATCTCGCTTACAAATCCACCTTATAATCGTACCATCTTGGAATTGAAACTTTTCTAAATTAACCAACATTGATTCAAGGTCTTTCTTATAATCGTACCATCTTGGAATTGAAACGTAGAAACGGCATCTAATAGAATCTCTGGAACTCGGCTTATAATCGTACCATCTTGGAATTGAAACTGACAATCCCGAATTATTAACTAAAAACTAAATGAATCTTATAATCGTACCATCTTGGAATTGAAACTACAGATGACGGCTTTTGAAACACCGGCATTGTAGCTTATAATCGTACCATCTTGGAATTGAAACAAAAAATCATTAAAGGCATTTTTAACCTTTGCAATAACTTATAATCGTACCATCTTGGAATTGAAACGCTTAATGCCGTTAATGCCCGACTGGCTGATTTGCGCTTATAATCGTACCATTTTGGAATTGAAACTTCGGTCAGCAAATTGCGACTTTTACTAAAATCTCTTATAATCGTACCATCTTGGAATTGAAACCCATTCTTTTCCCTCAAAACTTTTGCCCTCAATATTCTTATAATCGTACCATCTTGGAATTGAAACTTACGTAAACAGTCAACACTCCCTCTTCTTCGTTGCTTATAATCGTACCATCTTGGAATTGAAACATCCTAAAAAAGCATCTAAATGCCTGGCCCCGTCCTTATAATCGTACCATCTTGGAATTGAAACTCTGAAATTTTATCATATAAATCAGTCCCCCAATCTCTTATAATCGTACCATCTTGGAATTGAAACTATTAACCTATTACGAATACTACATGAAGTTTCAGGCTTATAATCGTACCATCTTGGAATTGAAACTGCGAAGGAGTTCAGCGAACAACTGCGCAAGACTTGCTTATAATCGTACCATCTTGGAATTGAAACTAACTAGGTCTGATTTTTTGGGTGTGTAGATTTTCACTTATAATCGTACCATCTTGGAATTGAAACGATAAAAAATAAACCTTATAATCTCCGTTAAGCTCTTATAATCGTACCATCTTGGAATTGAAACTTAATAATCCTTCATATTCTCCAGATTTAAAATGTCTTATAATCGTACCATCTTGGAATTGAAACTACATTTCGCCGTTTAGGTTTTGTAGCATTTTTTGACTTATAATCGTACCATCTTGGAATTGAAACGTACGATCGAAAAACCCGTTTATGTTGACAAACCCTTATAATCGTACCATCTTGGAATTGAAACTAAGAATAATTGAGGCTATTGGTACTACCACTTTCTTATAATCGTACCATCTTGGAATTGAAACGTTTATAACACATTGGTGCGAAATACCCTCAGACCTTATAATCGTACCATCTTGGAATTGAAACTTCTGAAAGGCTCTGATTTCGCTTTTACGATGAATCTTATAATCGTACCATCTTGGAATTGAAATGGAACTTTTATAGATCCTCTAACAATTTGAGAAACACTTATAATCGTACCATCTTGGAATTGAATCCTGACCATGGCTTAAGAATAGGCCTGCGGGGGTCAGGATCGCGAATGGCATAAGCCTTTGGGTCGGAATGAGCAAACAAAAACCACAGACTTAAAGGATGAACCAAACTCTTATAATCGTACCATCTTGGAATTGAAACTACTTAGAGGTTTTTGATAATGGCAAAAAGCGCACTCTTATAATCGTACCATCTTGGAATTGAATCCTGGCCATGGCTTAAGAATAGGCCTGTGGGGGTCAGGATCGCGAATTGCATAAGCCTTTGGGTTGGAATGAGCAAACAAAAACCACAGACTTAAAGGATGAACCAAACTCTTATAATCGTACCATCTTGGAATTGAAATGGAACTTTTATAGATCCTCTAACAATTTGATAAACACTTATAATCGTACCATCTTGGAATTGAAACAAATCATTGCCGAGCTACTAACTGGCTGCGGTACCTTATAATCGTACCATCTTGGAATTGAAACACTTTACGCTGGTGCATATTAACCGCTTCGTCAGCTTATAATCGTACCATCTTGGAATTGAATCCTGACCATGGCTTAAGAATAGGCCTGCGGGGGTCAGGATCGCGAATGGCATAAGCCTTTGGGTCGGAATGAGCAAACAAAAACCACAGACTTAAAGGATGAACCAAACTCTTATAATCGTACCATCTTGGAATTGAATTAAGCCTGTCAAATAAAATATAATTTTTTTCCTTACCTTTGCATCCCAAATGCAGCAGCTCAAACGCAATATTATTTCTTTATATCTGATAAAAACGGCGAAATGGTTTATGTTGTATATGCCTATCATTGTTCTGTTTTATCAGGAAAATGGTCTGAGTTTACGGGATGTTTTAACATTACAGGCAATTTACTCTGTTGCAATAATTGCACTTGAAATTCCGAGCGGATATCTAGCTGATGTTTGGGGACGTAAAAATACCATAATACTTGGTTCAATACTTGGCACAGCTGGTTTTGCAATATACAGTTTTAGCTCGGGATTCTATGGTTTTTTAATTGCTGAACTTGTTCTCGGAACAGCTCAAAGTTTTATCAGTGGCAGCGATTCTGCGTTGCTATACGACAGTCTTAAACTTAATAATCGAGAAAAAGATTACGTTAAGTATGAAGGTAGAGTTCTTTCGATAGGAAATTTTGCCGAAACATTAGCTGCTGTGGCTGGTGGGTTTTTAGCAGAAATAAGTCTTAGAACTCCTTTTTACTGGCAAACGGCAATTGCTTTTATTGCAATACCAGCTTCATTTGCCTTGATTGAGCCAAAACTAAACACAAACAAAATAAAAGCTGGAATGAGGCATATTTTGGGTGTTGTTAAATACTCATTATGGGAATCAAAAAGCCTTGCTCTTAATATTTTATTCTCTTCGGTGATTGGATGCGCAACCCTTACTATGGCTTGGTTTCTTCAAACTTATCTATCCAACATTCACAAATTTAGCGAATATCAGGTTGGTATAGCATGGTCGGTGGTTAATCTTACTGTTGGACTTTCTACACTTGTGGCTTATAAAATTGAGAAAAAACTTGGCATAAAAACCACATTGCTCACAATACTGATTATCGTTTCGGGTTCATACATCATAATGGGATTAACAGAAGCTGCTGTTGTTTTAGCTGTGGTTTGGCTTTTTTATTTTATTCGTGGAATTGCTACTCCAGTTCTCAAAGATTATATAAATACATTGTGTGCACCTGATGTGCGTGCTACAGTTTTATCGGTTCGGAATTTTGTAATCCGAATTTTCTTTTCGCTATTCGGACCATTTATGGGCTGGTATGCAGATGTTTTTACTCTTAAACAGGCTTTTATTGCTTCGGGAATCATTATTTTGGTGAGCGGATCAATTCTTTTTGTTATGTATCTACCTTACGTGATTAAAGAAAAAAACAATTCGAAAAAAGTAGAATAGAAAACTTCGCTTTAGCCTAAACTTTATGTTTAGAAAAACATTTTTACAAAACTCTTTTATTTTTTAACAATTTTATGCATCTTTGTAAAACTTTGATTATAGGTATGCCGGAATTAAAACATAGAGTTATTTCAAGGGAAGATTTGCAGAAATTAACCAAGAGTAAGGGTCTTTGGGGGAAACTTACGAGTTCATTTCTGATGAAAGCGTTTCGTCTGAATAAACTCAACAAAGTGTATGATGCATGTTATGATTCCAACGCAATAATCTTCGCTCAAAATTGCATAAAGTACAATAATAATTCTGTTAAGACTTTCGATTCCGATTTGGCTGGCATTCCGGAGTCTGGTCCACTTATATTTTTATTTAATCATCCTTTTGGTGGATTAGATGCTTTAGTAATAATCGAAACAATTCTTAAGAAACGTCCCGAAACTAAGTTTATCGCAAATTTTTTACTTAGTCGTGTAGGACCAGCTGCTCCTCACTTACTTCAGGTTAATCCATTCGAATCTAGGAAGGGTGTTTTTTCAAGCCTTTCGGGACTAAAAGAAATGTACAAAATTATTGAAGAGGGCGGTGCAGTTTGCATTTTACCTGCTGGGGAAGTATCAACAAAGTATGACAACAACAATTTTGTTGAAGATCGCGATTGGCAGGAGAATATAATGAAATTTATTAAATCTTCAGGAGCTCCAGTAATATCAGGTTTTGTTTCGGGGAAAAATAGTAAGACATTTCATTTCTTAGGGCGAATAAATCCAGCCCTACGCACAGCAAGACTCCCTGCCGAACTTCTCAATAAGAAGAATCTCGAAATAGTTGTTAGGTTTAGTCATGTGTTATCGCCAAAAGTTATTAAGTCGATTGAAGATAATAAAAAACTTGCAACAGTTTTAAAATCGAGAACTTATCTTCTCGAGACTGATTGTTGCTCTGAATGCGAACCTAAGCCTTTGTCTGTTTATAAAGAAATTATCGAAGCTTGCCCAGTTACTGATCTGCAAAACGATATTGATCGATGCAAAGAAAACGATCTGTTATTTAGTACCGACAACTATCAGGTTTTCTTTAGTGATTACTCCTCGATACCAGTTGTATTCAAAGAACTTTCACGTCTTCGTGAAATTACTTTTAGAGAGATTGGCGAAGGAACAGGGAAAGAATTAGACACTGATTCATTTGATAAATATTACAAACATCTGTTTATTTGGGACGATGCTGCAAAAGCTCTTGTTGGAGCATACCGTATTGGAATGGGAGCGGATATTTTGAAAGATAAAGGTGTTGAGGGATTTTATATAAATACTCTTTTTAAATTCGACAACAAGTTTACTGAGTACCTTGGAAAATCAATGGAAATGGGTCGATCGTTTATCGTACCCGACTATCAGCGTAAACCACTACCGCTGTTCTTATTATGGAAAGGAATTTATTTTGTTACGCAACGTTTTCCCGAATATAAATATCTTATAGGTCCCGCAAGTATATCGAGCATGTATTCCTTAAATGCAAAGATACTTCTGATTGAATACTTGAAAAGACATCACGGATGGCCAGAATTGGAACCGTTGGTTAATTGTAGAATCACCTTCAAATATAAAACGAATCACCACCACGAAAATATTTTAAATAATTTCGGTGATGATATTTCCATAATTGATCGATTTATTCGTGACATTGATGTTAACCATTATGGTATCCCTGTATTGATTAAAAAATACTTATCTCTCGGTGGACGAATTTTAGAATTTAACGTTGATCCAGATTTTAATTACGCTATCGACGGCTTTGTTGTCCTGGATATTGATGTGGTTTCCGAAGAAGTAATAAATTCATACAATAAATAAAATGGCTCAGGTCGATATTCCTGAAATAAAAGGTTCTCTTATCAGTTATTTCAGCAACCTTATTAAGAAGTATGGCGGAATTAATCTCGCTCAGGGAATACCAGGATTTGATCCTCCTGTCGAATTGGTAGAATCTCTTGATAAAGCAATAAAATCTGGAAATCATCAGTATGCTCCCGGAATCGGAAATATAAAACTGGTTTCTTATCTCGAAAACTTTTATTCGACAGATTCAAAGAATTCCAAAGTTCTGATAACTAATGGTGCTACCGAAGCAATATCTCTCATTTATAATTATTTGATGTCGAATATTCCTTCAAGTGAATTCAATGTCGCAGCTTTTTCTCCCGCTTACGAATCATACATTCATTTACCAAAAATATTTGGACATAAATTCTTAACATTTTCTACCGATGATGCAAAATATTTTGACGAAGGTGAATTTGAGAATTTCTTTGTCTCGAATAGAATAAAGCTGTTGTTTGTCGCTAGTCCAGGAAATCCTTATGGCAAAGTAATGTCAGCTGATAAACTTGACTTTATAATCAAACTAGCCGAAAGGCAAAATGCATTTATTATTCTTGATTCGGTTTATAATGAACTTTATTTTGGAAATCCGAAAATCAACACAACTATTGGCAACTTAAAGAGTCGTAACCTGTTTTACGTAAATAGTTTTTCGAAGAAGTTTTCGATTACTGGATGGCGTATTGGCTATATGATAATGCACGAATCGCATTTCGAGAAAATGTGCTATACTCACGATTATATTGGTCTTTGTGCTCCAGCTCCTCTTCAGGCTGCGCTTGCTGATTTTGTAGAAACGCCCGCTGCAGAAACGTATGTAAATAATACTCGCAATTTAATTTCGAAGAATTATTTCGATGCAGTTAATATTCTTAACGAGAATAACTTTTATTGCCCTGTTTGCGATGGAGGTTATTTTGTTTGGTGCCGCTTACCCGATAAATTTGACGATAGCCTTAAGTTTGGTCTAGATTTATACAAAAAAACAAAAACTGCTATTATTCCAGGCGTGCATTTTGGTGAAGAATGGCGAAATTATATCCGAATAAACGTTGCACGCCCAACAGAAGAGTTGCAAAAAGGCCTTTTAAACATTGTGAGGCAGTAGGTGCACTAGCCTCAAATTCTATTTTTTTTAAAGCATTTAAAAATAATTTCAATTTTTCTTAACTTTGTTTAAACATTCTTGTTTAATCTTAAACTTGAAAAGAGAAACAATGAAAGACACTGGCGAATTCATGCATAAATATCAGATTAAAGATCTGGAGAATATATCGGGAATAAAAGCCCACACTATTCGTATATGGGAACAACGATACGAAATATTTGAACCTGAGCGAACTCCCACAAACATAAGATATTACAGCGATTCTGATTTAAAAAAACTGTTGAATATTGTGTATCTTTTAGACCGAGGGTACAAAATTTCTTCGTTTAAGAACATGTCGGAAGACGAAATAAGCTCTCTTGTTCATAGAATGAGCATCGATGATCCCGACACCGAGGCATTTTTACTGGCAATTCTCGATTATAACGCTATGTATTTTGATAATCTGATAAAAAAATCGGTATACAATTATGGGGTAGAGGACAGTTTAAGTAAGTTAATTTATCCATTAATTGAAAAAATTGGTCTTCTGTGGATGACAGGGAGTATCAATCCTTCGCACGAACACTTCTTCAGTAATATTATCAGGCAAAAACTTTTTGCTTGGATTGATGCATTACCAGAGCCTACCGAAAATCACAAAACATTTTTAATGTTCCTGCCGTATTTCGAACAACACGAAATAGGTTTACTATATGCTTATTATCTTGCACGATTAGCTGGTCACCGAGTTGTGTATCTTGGTCAGAATGTGCCAACGGAAGATGTGATAAAAGCTACCCAAATAATAAATCCCGATTATTTAGTTTGCTTTTTTATCGCAAATACCGAGATGTATAATCATAAATTATATTTATTACATATCGCAGAACAATTGCCAAATTATAAAATTATTGCTGCTGGAAATCAAGTAAATAAGCTCGAAAGCAACATAAGTAAAAACTTAACAATAATTTATAATCCTGATCAGTATAAAGTTTTTTTGTAAATTTTCTTACGTAAATTTCATATAAATATTTTTACTAAATTTGTAAAAAGTAAAATTTATATTTTTATGAAAATAATTTATCAGGTAATAACAGTATTTGTAATACTTAGTTTTGGCAATATTGGCTTATTAAAGTCACAAACCTATAATTGTGAATGGATTCAGCCAACTGGACAGATAAAAATAACTACTGACAATTCGGGCAATCTTTTCATACTTAAGGTGATGTCGCCAAGTTCTGAATTTTCTTTATTTGAGGAAAATTTCTATTCTTCTGGGTATTCAGTTCTTGTTGTAAAGTTCGATTATTTCATGAATATAATTTGGTCAAAACAATACAGTTCCGAAATAGCTCCTATTATCAACTCCTTTAAAACAAGCAGTAGTGGAGCTCTATTAATATCAGGATTACTTACAATTGATAATACCGATTTAGGTAAAGCAAGTAAAAAATTAGAAAATTTTACCACGGTTTTTGCAATCTCTTTAAATATTAATGGTGAAATCGAAAACATTTGGGATTGCGAAGAAAATATTATTACAGCAAACGATTTTGATGTTGATGATTTAGACAATAGATTCATTGTTGCATCGTATTTAGATTCGCTTTTTATTGGAGATTCTGCTTTTGCCTGTAGCGATTATTTAGGACCGTATGAAACAGGAGTAATCTTAAAATACAATGACAGTGATGAGTTTGTATGGGCAAAATCCGCATATCCTGAATTGGATATTTACAAATTTATTGAAGCAGATGATGCTGGAGATATTTATATCGGAATTCAAGATATTGATTATCAGTGGGGTGCGGCAAGTGTTATGAAAATAAATACAAATTCTCAGCTCTTGTGGCATCAGTCGAACGAAAAACCATGGTCGGAATTTCCACCAGTCAGTAGCTTCATAAAATCGATGGCTGTAGATAAAGAAAACTCTGAAGTTTATATCAATATCATGAATTACGGACCATTACAATATGATTCTAACCAAATTTTGGGAGTTGGTTATAATTTTTTGATAAAGTTTAATGGGCTTGGCGAATACAAATGGAATAGAAATCTGGGAGGTGCGGCAGGATTTGAGGATGTTGATGTTTTTTATCGTAACGATTCGGTTTACTTCAGTGGGATGCTAGCAGATTCCATACAATTAACTAATCACTACGAATATGCTGAAAGCTTTGGAAGTGCTCATTTTGGAGCCTTAGATCCGGTTGATGCACACATCTTGGCATATAAAAGAAGTCATTCTGATTGTAACATTTCTCAGCAAGCAAGTTCAGTGGTTACAATGGATAGCTCTATTTTTGTATTAGTCACAACCGAATCAAGCATTAGTTGTTTACTTAGATTTGATGAAATTGAATCACAAAGTCCTGGCACTTTTTTATGCCGATTCAATTTTGACAGTTCTTCAGAAATGCTTGATAGCAAGATAAACCCCAATATTTCGATTTCACCAAATCCAGCTAACGAACTGTTAAATCTTTATGTTGAAAATCTTACAGAGACTATTGGTGAAATAACAATCTTATCAATTGATGGACGCTTAATACGATCTGAACAGCTTAGTAGAGATGAGGGAAAAATAGTCGTTAGCATCTCAGATTTGTTACCAGGGACTTATTTAGTTAAATGCAAAACTGATTTAAAGAACTACTGTCAGCGATTTGTGAAGCTATAATTCATTCTTCAAAAATTCGCCAGTAAAGCTGTTTTTATTTTTTGCGACATCTTCTGGTGTTCCACTTGCCACAACTGTACCACCTCTTTCACCACCTTCGGGTCCCATATCAATTACCCAGTCGGCCGATTTAATGATATCGAGATTGTGCTCAATAATTATCATACTGTTGCCTCGATCTACAAGCGAGTTCAGAACTTCGAGCAGCACGCGTATATCGTCGAAATGTAATCCTGTTGTAGGTTCATCTAAAATATAAAGAGTGTTTCCTGTGTCTCGTTTCATTAATTCAGTAGCAAGTTTTACCCGTTGAGCCTCACCGCCTGACAACGTAGTGCTGGCTTGCCCTAAAGTAATATATCCAAGGCCTACCTGCTGTAGAACTAAAAGTTTACGATAAAGATGCGGGACATTCTCGAAAAACTCGACTGATGCATTAATAGTTAAATTCAACACGTCCGAAATTGATTTCCCCTTGAATTTAACTTCCAGAGTTTCTCGGTTATACCTTTTACCGCGACAAGTTTCGCAAGGCACATAAACATCTGGTAAAAAATTCATTTCAATTGTTCTAACTCCAGCACCCTTACAGGTTTCGCATCTTCCACCAACAACATTAAACGAAAATCTACCCGATTTATATCCTCTTATTTTTGATTCGGGTAAACTTGCAAATAAATCCCTAATTTCGGCAAATATTCCAGTATATGTGGCAGGATTTGAACGAGGAGTTTTGCCTATTGGAGATTGATCAACCTCGATGTATTTATCGATGTTTTCAATGCCTTCAATTTTATCGTGATCAAGAGGGAAAGCATTAGAATTATAGAAATGCCTTGCAAGCACAGGTACTAGAGTTTCGTTGAGCAAACTTGATTTCCCGCTACCCGAAACACCAGTCATGCAAACCAATACACCAGTCGGAATTTCTACATCAATATTTTTAAGATTATTCCCTCTAGCACCACGAATAACAATTTTTTTATCACTGATAAGTCTTCGTTGTGCAGGGACTTCGATTTTGAGCTGGCCGTTGATATATTTAGAAGTTACCGAATCAGAATTTTTCATTTCGTCAGGTGTTCCTGCAAACACCAGTTTTCCGCCTTTTCGACCCGCACCAGGACCAATATCAGCGACGAAATCAGCTTCTACAATCATATCCT
>JAQVGK010000074.1 GCA_028696755.1 Bacteroidales bacterium
GGCAATAAAAAGGATATCTCCATTCTTGGACACTGAAACATCATACGCATACGAGTCCATGAGATGACCATAACTTTCTTCATATGTACCCATCTTTTTCGGCTTGACCGATAGCTGGTGTAACAACAATTTCGGAAATTTCGAAATATGCCGAAACTATTGGCAAACTATCTTGTGGTATTTCCTCAAAAAACTCTTTTACCTCAGATGGTGTAATTTTAATATTTGCAGTTAATCCGCTTTGAACTTTCTGTGTAAGTAGTTGCTCTCGAATTACATCGCGAAAATCAGCTTTAATTTCGTTTACGCTTTTACCGTAAAATTCTTCTAATTTTTTCTCGCTGCCTAGTTGATTTATAAAAACAGAAATGCGACGATCAAGCTCTGTTTCCACCTCTTTATCGGTGATAACTACACTATCTGCTATAGCTTGAAGGTAAAGTAATTTTTGAAACATCAATTCTTCGAGAATGTCGCACTTTAAATCGGATTCTTCGCTGTTATATCCCTGCGATAAAATCTGATAATACTGATTCTCGATATCTGATTTCAGGATAATCTCGTTTCCAACCACTGCTACAACCTGATCAATTACTTCCTGTGCCTGCGAGCTGAGTGCGGAAATGATTATCAAAAATGAAATGAATAATTTTTTCACAATTTTATTTATTAATTAATAGTGAGCCGTCGTTCTCGGCTTTAGTTCTTAAATCTTTTTTAACCTGATTTAGTTTATCTTCTTTTCTTTTATTAACGATTATCTGTGTTATCTGAGGGATTGCAAGTTCTAGTGGTAAATATTCCCCTTTTGTACGATACTCATCAATTTTAACCAAATAACGCAGATCGCCATTGATATAATCCAAAACATTACGATTCCCAAGTGCCGATTCAGAAAATTCGCCAGAATAATTAATCAGATCGAGGAAATTGCGTATTTCTGTCCATTCCTCAACAAAATAAACCTTACGACCGGTGCCTAAACAGTAATCCTTGAGGAGTTTCTTATCCTCAGCCTTACTCCTGCTTAAAGTTTCGAACTCGTCAGAATATGCGTTCACCTTTGCATCCATTGTCATATAATGCGCTTTAACGTAAGATGTGGCTAAAACGTATTCACTTAGGTTTTTATTATAATATTCTTCAATTTCTTCTTGAGACACACTATTATTTATGTCGGCAAACACAACACTCTCCTTATAATAATGGATGTAAGCTGACGACGATAATCGTTTATCTTCTTAACGATGTTAGTGGTGTCTTGAATTCTGATTTTTGCCTCGGCATACAGCAAACGCTCTGCAACCCATGTATCAATATAATCTTTTACAAAAGCCAAGCTATCTTCTTTTGTCTGAAAATCAGGCATCAGAGCAACAACATCTTTCTTGTAAAGATTCTCTTCTTTCACAGTTGCGAGAATCTCGCTATCGATTCCAGCATTAGGTTTCGATTTACAGGAAAATAATGCCAGTGCAAAAATCAGAATATAGAATAATCCTTTTACTTTCATTTGTTGTTATTTAGCCAGACTTTTAAGCACATCGTCATGAACAGTAACTTTGTATTTGTTACGCAACTCCTGAATCCAAGCCTTCTCAAGATAATTCTGATAATCGGCAGTAATTAGTCCTTTTGCTTCGCTTAATGATTTTACCTCTGGACCTTTTACTTTAATAACTGCTATTGTATTATCTTCATAATTTGCAATAACTGTGAGATGTCCATCAGTTTCAGGAATATTGTATTCTTTCACATAAAAGTCGATTAAAGGTTTTACTCCTTTTTCGCCTAAATTGGATTCCGTAACAACTATTGCAGCTGAATCTTTTTTATTGATTTTAGCAAATATTTTATCTTCTGGAACACCTTTCAAGAAGCTTTTGTTTGCTGCTTTTGTTATTTTTGAATCCTTACATTTATAGCGCTTAAGATCGTAGCGGTATCCCCACATGTAGTTATTTTTGTTTTCAGAATAAAATTTCTCGAGTCCAACAGTATCAGTAATTGCTTTTGACCAAACTGTTTTGTCGGTTAATTCGAAAAGCAAAATTCCATCGTGATATTCTTTAATAAGATAACGGAATGCTGGATATTTATCTTCCAGAATTTCTTCTTCGTACATTATAATCATTTTCGAAACAAAGTTTTTGTAACTCTGGTCAACAAAAACATTTACATTTTGTGGAGATTGCTTACGGTTGAATTTCATCAGATAATCTGCAAAATCTTTCTGAGTATAAACTTTGTCTTTAAAAGTTAAAACAGTTTTACTTAAATCGGTTTTTTCATCAATAGTCCAGCTACCTACAAAAATTGAATCGGTAACAATTTTGTAAAAATCTGCTACATTTTTCTCAAAAGTAACCGCATTGTATTCAGTCATTAAAGTGGCAACAATAGCATCACGGCTTTTTGAAGTGCGAGCAGTATTCGAAATTTTTGATTTAAGTTCAGATTTTAATTCATCGAATGGTTTTATTGGTTCAATTTCGAGAAGTTTAATAATATGATATCCATAGCTGGTTTTCAAAACTTCGGAAATATCTCCTACTTTTTCGAGAGAGAACACGGCATCTTCGAATTCCTTAATCATTTTACCACCAACGGTAACCCAACCAAGTGTTCCGCCATCAGTAGCAGTTCTGCGATCTTCGCTAAATTCCTCGGCAAGTTTTGCAAAATCTTCGCCCGAGCGAGCTTTAACCAACAATTCGTTGATAGTCTTCTGTGCTTTCTCATCAAGAGCAGATCCACTGTCTTTAGGAACTACCATCATAATATGAGCAACTTTGTACTTTCCTTTAGCCGGACGTTTATCAGTTACTTTTAAGATATGATATCCAAAGCGAGTGCGGAATGGCTTTGAGAACTGACCAACTGGAGTTTCATACATCACAGTTTCGAATTCGTAGATCAAACCAAAAACGGTGCGATAACCTAGACTTCCATCAGTAATTTTAGATCCATCATCTTCCGAATAATCTTTCACCATTTTCACAAAATCGCTTCCTTTTACAAGCTTGTTGTAAACATCGTTGATTTTATTCCATGCTTTTAAGCTATCGGCAGGACTAGCAGTAGGTTCGCATTTAATAAGGATGTGAGAAACTTCAATATCCCATTTCATTCTTTCGTAGGCTTCGGCGACCAAGTCTTCCTCAACTTTTTTGTCTGTTAGATAAGGCTGAGCAAGTTGAGAACGATAACCAGAAAGTTCCTGCTTAAAAGATGCTAAAGTATCAAGTCCATAAACTTCGGCTTCGTGAACCTTAAGTTTAAAGTTTATAAACAGATCCATATATTCCTTCATCGCCGCATAACTCATTGCATCTGCATTTGTGTTATTCTTTTTGTAGATATGCAGAAATTCATCAGCGGTGATTTTTTCATTATCAATTTCGAGTAAAATTTTCTCCTGAGAAAAAAATGATATTGACATGCATAATGCAACAAACAGAATCATTGATTTTTTCATACCACTATTTTTTAAAAAGTTAATATTTTATTGATTTAGTCAGCTCTAGAATAATTTGGTGCTTCGCGTGTTATTGTAACATCGTGAGGATGATTTTCGACAACACCACTTGAAGTAATTCTAACAAACTTAGCTATTTCGTGTAGTGTTACAATATCTTTTGCCCCACAGTAGCCCATTCCGGCTCTCAATCCACCTATCAACTGATAGATAACCTCGTCGAGAGTCCCTTTGTAAGGAACGCGACCAGAAATTCCTTCTGGCACAAGTTTCTTGATATCATCTTCCATATCTTGGAAATATCTGTCCTTAGAACCTTGTTGCATTGCTTCAACTGATCCCATTCCACGATACGATTTAAACTTACGACCGTTGAAAATAATAGTTTCTCCTGGAGCCTCTTCAGTTCCAGCAAATAGTCCGCCAGCCATTATTGAATCGGCACCAGCAGCGATTGCTTTTACAATATCTCCTGAATAGCGGATTCCTCCATCACCGATAATTGGAACACCAGTACCTTTTAAAGCTTCGGCAACGGTCATAATAGCAGTAAGTTGAGGAACACCAACACCAGCAACAACGCGAGTCGTACAAATTGAACCGGGTCCGATACCAACTTTAACACCATCAGCTCCATTATCGGCTAAAAGTTTTGCAGCTTCTGCAGTTGCAATATTTCCTACAACAATGTCAATATTTGGAAATTTTTTCTTTGCATTTATTAAAACCTCATTTACACTTTTTGTATGACCGTGAGCAGTGTCAATAACAATTGCATCAACTCCAGCATCGGCAAGAGCTTCCATCCTAGCCATCGAGTCTCCGGCAATACCTACCGCAGCAGCAACTCTTAGTCGTCCACGATTATCTTTACATGATCTTGGTGCAGAGGCCGCCTTGGTAATATCTTTATAGGTTATTAAACCAACAAGTTTTCCGTTTTTGTCAACTACCGGCAATTTCTCGATGCGGTATTTCATAAAAATATCCTTTGCCTTCTCTAACTCAATTCCTTGTTCGGTAGAAATAAGTTTGTCCGAAGTCATAATATCTTTAATCGACAAATTCATGTTTGTCTGAAAACGCATGTCTCTTGATGTTACAATACCAAGAAGTCTATTTTCGGCATCAACAACAGGCAAACCGCCAATATTAAAATCCGACATCATTTTTCGAGCATCGCCAACACTACCGTTAATATTTATTGTTACCGGATCTAAAATCATTGCATTTTCGGCGCGTTTTACTTTGTAAACATGTTTTGCCTGTTCTGCAATTGACATATTTTTATGTATTACTCCTATTCCACCTTCGCGAGCCATCGCAATTGCCATCCTGCTATCGGTAACTGTGTCCATAGCTGCCGAAACAATCGGTGTGTTTAAAACAATATTACGCGAAAACGACGATACCAAACTTACAGAGTGAGGTAGAATCTCCGAATAAGAAGGTATCAGTAAAACATCGTCAAATGTGAGTCCTTCGAGAATAATTTTGCCTGTTTCTTTCATTAGTCTGAGCTTTTATAAAAATTGCACGAAATTACAACTTTTTAAGCGTTTGTCAAAGTATTTTTTTAAATTTGTAAAAACTATCGGCAATATGTATTTATTGTTCGACTTTACAATATTTTAAGATTTTTACTATTTAGTGAGCAAGTATCGCGAAATATTACTGAAATACTGGGGTTACGATAAATATCGTGACATGCAGGAAGAAATTGTTGAGTCGGTAGCAAAAGGTAAAGATACTCTGGGTCTTTTACCAACTGGTGGCGGAAAATCAATTACCTTTCAGACTTTCTCGATGGCAAATACTGGAGTATGCTTAGTAATTACGCCACTTATTGCCCTGATGAAAGATCAGGTAGAAAATCTTGAAAAACGAAAAATAAAAGCTGCAGCTATTTATTCGGGCATGACAAAATACGAAATCGAACGTGCTTTGAACAATGTTTGCTACGGCGATTACAAATTCTTGTATTTATCTCCCGAACGACTTAAAAACTTCTATTTTCAGGAAAGATTAAAGTCGATGCACGTTAACCTTATAACCGTTGACGAAGCTCACTGCATTTCGCAATGGGGATACGATTTTCGCCCTTCATATCTCGAAATTGCGGAGATTAGAAAACAACTGCCAGGAGTCCCTGTTCTGGCACTTACAGCCACTGCTACACCCGAAGTTGTAAACGACATTCAGGAAAAGTTACTTTTCTCAGAAAAGAATGTATTGCAGAAGAGTTTCGAGCGTAAAAATCTGGTTTACTACGTAATTAACACCGAAGATAAGGAAAAGCAACTTTTCAGACTGATTACAAAAATTGATGGATCGGCAGTTGTTTATGTTCGCAATCGACGCAAAACCAAAGAGTACGCATTGTTATTGCAGAAATACCGAATATCTGCCGATTATTATCATGCTGGTTTAGATGCTCAAGAAAGGGCGAGAAAACAAAGCGAATGGCAACGGGGCGACCTTCGCATTATGGTTTGTACCAATGCTTTTGGTATGGGTATCGACAAACCTGATGTTCGATTAGTAGTTCACATGGATTTACCCGATTCGCCCGAAGCATATTTTCAGGAAGCTGGTCGAGCCGGTAGAGATGGTAAAAAAGCTTGGGCATTTCTGGTTACAAACACAGCCGACAAAGCTCAGATAAAGAAAAACATCACAACTTCGTTTCCCGAGTTACCAAAAGTTAAAGACGTTTATAATTCGATATGTAATTATCTGCAAATATCTTATGGTGCAGCAAAGGATGCAGAATTTGCTTTCGACATTTTTGATTTTGCAAAAAGTTTTAAAATCGATGTAATTACGACATACAATTCGATTAAAATCCTTGAAGCAACAGGATTGCTAACTTATTCCGAAGATGCTAATTCGACATCCAGAATTTTGTTTATAGTCAATCGAGAGGATTTATACAAATTTCAGGTTGAAAATGAAAAATTGGATGCTTTTATAAAGATGCTTTTGCGCACATACACTGGAATTTTCAACGATTACATTAATGCGAGCGAAGAGTATCTCGCTCATAAGGCAGGAACTAGTGTTGAGACAATCATCAATTTACTGAAAGTTCTATCCCAATACAAGATTATAAGTTACATACCTCGAATAAACAAACCATTGATTCACTTTGTAACCGAACGCCTCGAGGATAAAGGTATTGTTTTCGACAAAAAGGCACTTGATGAACGAAAGGAACGTACTTTGTCGCGTATGGAAGCCATGCTACACTATGCAACCAGCAATAATAAATGCCGAAGTCAGCAGCTTCTCGCATATTTTGGCGAAACAAATACCGAGCGTTGTGGCAGTTGTGATGTGTGCGTGCGTCGTAATGATTTAAGTTTGAATAAATATGAATTTGATATTATTCTTAACGAAATAAAAAATATCGTATCTTTAGAGCCTTGTTTGTTAAACGATTTGGTTGATAAAATTAATTACGACGAACACAAAATAATTAAGGTAGTTCAATGGTTATTTGAAAATAAAAAAATGATTTATGATGATGAACAAAGACTTAAATGGAATAAAGAATAAGAACAAACTTGCCCTTAGTTCGATAGTTTTAGCTGCTTTTATAGCTTTCGGTTGTGCATCTAGCGAAATTGCCGATTCGAGAGATGTGAATCAGAAGAAAATTCACCAGAGTTATTCGGTAACTTACGATGCTTCGGGCGATGGCTCGTATGCAGTTTGGGCGCAGTTTCGCTTTGGTGGCAATAAAGGAACTACCCTTAAACTGTCGGAGCCAAGTACCATTACAGTAAACGGTGAAAGTATGGAAGAAGATCAAAGTGATTTTTACGGATGTAGCTACGGAACAAGAATTAAAGGCACCAATAAATTTAGTTTTAAGTTTATTGATACCGAAAAAACAGAATATGTAAACACAATAACTGTTTTATCAGCAGAGCCAAAGCAAGTAAAGGTTATTAATGCCAATAGAGAATCAAATATTTATTGGATAGGCAACAAACTGGAGAAAGACGAAACAATTACCGTTATTATTGAAGATAAAGCAGGTGCTCGTGCAGAGGCTTCTACCGACATTGTTGGAACAGATTACATTGTTGTGAAGCCTGATGATTTGCAAAATCTTGTAAATGGTGATGGTCAGATATATTTCCAAAGAATTAAATCTATTTCCACACAACAAGCTGCTGACGAAGGCGGAAGCATTTGGTGCGAATATAATTCAGAAAAAATTCCGGTACGCATTCATAAAAAACAATCAACAGAAACAGGTACAGAGCAAGCATCAAATCAAATCAATCAATAATTTGTAAATTATGAAATCCAAATTAACAATATTTATAATACTGATTGCCTTATCGCAATTATTGGTTTTTTGTGGAAAGACCGACACAGATATAGAGTGGGAAGCCGACATTCAAGGTTTTTGGATTCCGATGGGAACAGATTACCAGCCAGTTCTGGATATGCCCTCATATAAATTTGATCCAAACAGCAGAGGTGCAACTCACTATGCTCCATATCAAGATATCGACAGTTTTAGCTGGGAGATAAAAAGATCTCAGCTTAAAATTTATTACGACGAAGCCCCAGCCTATTATGTTGGATACGACAAATACAACAGCCGCAGTCTTTTCAAAATTAAAAGTGTAAACGACACCTCAATTTCTGTTACACAATTCTTCGGCACAGGCTACCAAAAAGAATACTACATGCGCAAAGGCGTTGCTCCCGAGGATGATGACGATGATGATGATGTGTTTTAGGGATTTGCAATAAAGAGGGTTAATAGCAATAAGTTATACCATTTTGAATTTTGTGCTAGTCCAATTTCTTTCGTTTTCATTAATGATTTCTTTGTCATGGTTTTTGCGAACACTTCGGCGAAAAGCTCAGTGACCGGCAAAAACACATGCCAAAGATATTCATACTCTAGCTGCATCCACGGACATCGAACAAGTTCTTGTCCGTGGTTACAGACATTGAGCTCTCTACGGAGCTCAAAAAAAATACAATCAGCATTAGACCATATTAAATTTCAAGAAGGTATTAAAGCATCGAACTCAAAAGCACACATTCAAATTCAAGAAAAGTGTATTGATATGCTTTTAAATGGTCGAGAAAAGTGTAACCAAACCGCATTTTTGGACGAGAAAAGTGTAACCAAACTACATTTTATGGTCGTGAAAAGTGTAAGCAAACTGCATTATTTGGTCGAGAAAAGTGTAATAAACCAGCATTATTTGGTCGAGAAAAGTGTAAATATTTTTGCAAAATGGTCAAGAAAAGTGTATCTTTGCCTTAAATATTTTAGAAAATGTACAGGAGCAAATTAGAAAACCTCATTAGCTGGAAAGAAAGTGAATATAGAAAACCTCTTATTGTGCTAGGCGCGCGACAAGTTGGAAAGACATGGCTTATCCGTGAATTTGGGAACTCACACTATAAGCAAGTGGTTTATATTAATTTCGAGCAAATGAAAAATTTGAGTAATTTATTTGTTCAGGATTATGATATTAGTCGAATTATAACTGCCTTGTCGGTATTTGCAAAAAGCCCAATTAATCCTAGCGACTCACTCATTTTCTTTGACGAGATTCAGGCAGCAGAAGGTGGCTTAACTTCTTTAAAATATTTTTACGAAGACGCTCCTCAATTTCATGTCATAGCAGCAGGTTCTTTGTTGGGTATGAATGTACATCAAGGACTTTCTTTCCCTGTGGGGAAAGTTGATTTTTTGTACCTAAAACCGATGACATTTTTTGAATTTCTAAAAGCAATCGATGAAGAAGCGTTGGCCAATTTACTTATTTCGCCAGATTGGGGCATTATAACTATTTTTAAAGAGAAACTAACAAACTATCTGCGCTATTATCTTTTTGTTGGTGGAATGCCCGAAGTTGTAGCACAATTTTCCGAGAAACGAGATTTTAAATCTGTCAGGCAGTTGCAAAAAAGGATTCTGACATCCTATCAAAATGATTTTTCGAAACATGCCCCAAAAGAGATTGTTCCTCGAATAAATATGGTTTGGAAGTCGATTCCGGCACAACTAGCAAAAGAAAACAAAAAGTTTATTTACGGAGTGATTAAGGAAGGAGCTAGGGCAAAAGAGTTTAAACTTGCAATTCAATGGCTGATAGATTGTGGATTACTACTTCAATCAAATCGGATTTCGAAACCGAACATGCCATTGTCGGCTTACCAAGAATTTTCAGCATTTAAACTTTTTTTTAACGATGTTGGTTTATTGTGTGCGATGTCTAATCTCCCATTAACATCTGTAATAGAAGGCAATACTCTTTTAACAGAGTTTAAAGGAGCTTTAACCGAAAATTTTGTTATGCAACAACTTGCTTTTAAAACAGATTATTATATTTATTATTGGTCGAACGACAATAGCACTGCAGAAGTTGACTTTGTTATTCAGAACGATAATGAAATAATTCCTATCGAAGTTAAAGCTGGAACAAATGTAAAATCGGTAAGTTTTAAACACTTTTGCGAAAAATATAAACCAACAAAAGCCATTAGATTGTCGCTTGCCGATTACAAAGATGAAGTTTGGATGACCAATATTCCATTGTATGCAATCAACTCGATTTAAATTGTCGTACCAATCGAGAATAGTGTAATATAATGACATAAAATGGTCGAGAAAAGTGTAAATATTCTTGTATAATAGTCGAGAATAGTGTTGTAACAACTGGCATTTTAGTTTTGGATTCGCACCGCTCGCTCGGATTTGCAATCCGAGTGTTGCAAATAATATTATTTTAAACTTTTGTAATAAAACGAATTAGCACAGTCGATTAAAAAAATGTATATTTGTAGAATATGTTTCAGCCACTCGGATTGCAAATCCGAGCGAGCGGAGGGTAACTACTCCAGCAGTCGTGGATTAACCAATTAACTAAGTTGTCCAATATCGAACTTTCGCTAATAAAAGCCTCACGTCCACGTTTTTCATGTGCAAATTGATAAGTAAACAAGATACTCGACAGT
>JAQVGK010000075.1 GCA_028696755.1 Bacteroidales bacterium
GGTCGCTGGACATTCTGGTACGCTAATGGTAAAGTATGGAAAGAGGTTGATTATTTGAAAGGTGTTAAAGATGGTGTATGGAATGTGTTTTACGAAAATGGAAATAAATTTCGTGAAGGAACTTTCGAAAACGACTACGAAGTGGGTGAGTGGAAAGAATGGTATGCAGATGGCACCTTAGCAATGCAAGGAAAATACGACCTTGGTGTTATGACTGGCACATGGGAAACCTGGCACGAAAACGGACAAAAAAAGTCAACGGTTGAATATAAAGATGGATTGCTTTCGGGTAAAAATTATTTCTGGTTTCCGAATGGGACTAAGCAAATTGAGGAAAGTTATAAGTTAATGGAAATCGAATCGAAAGAAGGAAATAATGTTGAAACAAAAACTATATCTGTATTGCATGGCATCTATAAAACCTACAATATTCGTGGCGTCGAAATAATCTCCGGGGTTTACGACGAAGGACAGCGTAATGGAAAATTTGTTTATAAAAATAACAATGGTGGCACCGTTAAAATTGAATATTACAAATTGGATAAACCTCACGGAAAATGGCAAACTTATTACGACTTTGGTCCAATCGAGTCGGAAGTTAGCTACGAAAACGGCGTAAAAGAAGGAAAATCAACCTACTACGACCAAAAGGGCAATATTACTTTTCAAGCTATGTACCATGCAGGAAGACAAACAGATATTTTAATCGACAGTAATCCTGATCTTCCACAAAATCAGAATAAAAGATAAGATGATTCATTCGAATTCTGGAGTGAAACGGATAATATTACTCGTTGCTCTTTTGCTAACACTAAAGATATCCGCTCAGGAAAACAAATATATTTATAGCGGTGGAATGCTGTTTTTACAGCCAGGATACACTATTGCACATAATCCCTATCAAAACATCGAAGCAACTGGATTTGGAATTGGTGGGATATTAAGATTCTACATCGGAAATCATTTTTGCACTGGAATTTATGGTGGCAGCCAGAAAACTCACTATAATTCAACTGGATCAGCGAACTCATACATCAGCCTTGGCTATGGCGGTCCATTTGTTGGATATACGTATTTCAAAAACAGAATGAGATTGTGCTTGTCGGTTGGTGCCGGCGGTGGAAAAATCAGAAATCTGCATATTCAAACTCAAACAGGCTCGGTTCTTAATCAGGCCGAATACTTTATTAATTCAGCTTTTGTTGCCTATCCAATGATAAGCTTAGATTATATGATGACACAAAAAATTGCATTTACTTCTCAGCTTATTTGTATCGGTGCTTTATATAACCAAAATGATTTGTATTTTTGTCCGGTTTTTCAGATAGGAATTTTGTTTAACAGATAATAAGAGTCAGGAAAATTTAACATAATGAATATAAACATAAATAAAAAAAACAATTTGCTATTTTTGCATGGGGCATGGAGCATGGAGACTCCTTTATATTTATCAAATATGCCACATAAAAATAGAAAATTGTTTATTGTTTGATCATTACTTAACGATATAAATTTGTTTAAAAATTAGAAAATAATGATACAAGAAGATCTTTTTAAAAAAATTGTTGCTCACTGCAAGGAATACGGTTTTATTTTTCAATCATCCGAACTTTATGATGGACTAAGTGCTGTTTACGATTATGGTCAAAACGGTGCGGAACTAAAAAATAACATTAAAGAATATTGGTGGAAGTCGATGACTCAGATGAATGAAGAAGTTGTTGGAATTGACTCGGCAATCTTTATGCATCCTACAGTTTGGAAAGCATCTGGACACGTTGATGCTTTTAATGATCCGCTTATCGACAACAAAGATTCTAAGAAACGTTACCGTGCAGATGTACTGATTGAAGATTATCTCGAAAAAATCAATGATAAAATTAACAAGGAAGTAGAAAAAGCTGCTAAACGTTTTGGCGAAACTTTCGACGAAAATCAATTCCGCACAACTAATGCAAGAGTGATGGAATATGCAGCAAAAATAGAATCGGTTAAACACGATTTTGTTACTGCTCTCGAAAATAACGACCTCGACAAAGTGCGTCAGATAATAGTTGACGAAGGCATTGTTTGCCCAGTTTCAGGAAGTCGTAACTGGACCGAAGTCCGCCAGTTTAATTTAATGTTCGACACAAAACTGGGCTCGGTAGCCGAAGGAGCTAACACAATTTATCTACGTCCAGAAACTGCTCAAGGTATTTTCGTAAATTATCTGAATGTGCAAAAAACCGGTCGTATGAAAATTCCTTTCGGTATTGCACAAATTGGAAAGGCATTCCGTAACGAAATCGTAGCCCGCCAATTTATCTTCAGGATGCGCGAGTTTGAACAGATGGAAATGCAATATTTTGTAAAACCAGGAGAAGAACTTACTTGGTTCGAAAAATGGAAAGAAAGACGCATTAAATGGCATATGGCAATGGGTATTAATCCAGCAAAATATCGCTGGCATGCTCACGATAAATTAGCTCATTACGCAAATGCAGCTTTCGATATTGAATTCGAATTCCCGTTTGGATTTAAAGAACTCGAAGGAATTCATTCACGTACAAATTTCGACTTGTCGCAGCACGAAGAATTCTCCGGTAAAAAAATCCGCTATTTCGATAACGAAAGTGGCGAAAGCTATGTTCCTTATGTTGTTGAGACATCGGTTGGACTGGATCGTACTTTCTTGTCGATACTCTCGGCTGCTTATAACGAAGAAAAAGTTGGTGATGAAACAAGAGTTGTTTTAAATATTCCGGCTCCGTTAGCACCAGTTAAAGTTGCTGTTCTTCCATTAGTAAAGAAAGACGGATTACCAGAACTTGCCCGTGAAATTATCGATGAACTTAAATTCGATATGAACTGCCAATACGAAGACAAAGATTCTATCGGAAAACGCTATCGCCGTCAGGATGCAATCGGAACTCCATTCTGTATAACTGTTGATCATCAGTCGCTCGAAGACAAAACTGTTACTATACGTTATCGCGATACTATGGAACAGGAAAGAATTCCAGCAGCTAAAGTTGCAGAAATTGTGAGAGAAAAAACCGACATGAAGAATCTTCTCCGTCAACTAGTTTAATAATTACATGAGCTTTATTGCTCACAAATTGATGGAAGAAAATAAACGAAAATTCATTATTTATCCGCTTCTCATAACATCGATGATTTTATGGGGAGCTTCTTTTGTTTGGGGCAAAGTTGCACTAGAACATTATACCGCTTTTACTGTAATTTTCTTTCGGCTACTTGTTTCTTCAGTAGTTCTGATTCCTGTTTTGTTCTTTACAAAAAAATTTAGATTACCTGAAAAGAAAAATCTAGGTCTGTTTTTGCTTTTGGCATTATTCGAGCCTTTTCTTTATTTTATGGGCGAAACACAAGGTTTGCAGTATGTTGACCCCTCGATGGCATCTGTAATAATCTCGGTAATACCGCTTTTTACGCCCTTTGTAGCTTGGTATTTTCTTAAAGAACGGGTTACACTTCTAAACCTCCTCGGAATTATAATTTCAATCAGTGGTATTTTTGTTCTTGTATTTGGCAAGGACATGAATCTGGAAATCTCCGTGAAAGGATTATTACTGCTTTGTCTGGCAATTGTGGCAGCAAATGGCTACAGTGTAATGTTGAAAAAAATTCCATCTCATCACTCAATTTTAAACATCATTCTTTGGCAAAATATTTTTGGAATGTTGTTTTTTCTTCCATTTGTTGCAATCTTTTCTCAAAAGGATTTTGTCAGTGTAGGTTTTGTGGAAGAAGGCTTCTGGGCGATTGTCGAACTTGGATTTTTTGCATCAACACTCGCATTCTTATTCTACATGTACGGACTAAAATTTATGTCGATAACCAAAGTAAATGTTTTTACAAACACTATCCCCATTTTCACAATTCTTATCTCTTGGATGCTCTTGGGCGAAGAAATCGGACTGAAAAAAATAATCGGAATTCTGGTTGTTATTTCGGGCGTTGTCATTTCGCAGTTGAAGTATAGGTTGATTAAGAGGTAGGGGTTTGCCAGTTCCTATTTCGATTGCGATGCGGTGAGCTTTTCGTCGAACCGTTCGATTGTTCGTCTTAAAGGCTAAGGAGGCATTCTGCATGCTTTTAGCTTAGTGCAGCCTTTTTGTTCGAATGTTCTAATGTTCTATTATTCTATTGTTCACTTTCTAGGCTAAGGCTGAGGCTAAGGTTAAGGAGGCATTCTGCATGGTTTTAGCTTAGTGCAGCCTTTTTGTTCGAATGTTCTAATGTTCGATTGGTGGAACCACACGATACCCACGCTTTTGGCTGGCGCACAAATCGTGCGGTAGCGGTGCAGTAGCGGTGGTTTTTCTTACGCCTCGATTAGCTTCAGCTTCAGAAAAATTAGTTAGAAACACTCGACTATTTAATTATTTTTTACTTTTGTTACTTGAACCTTTAAAATTCGATTATGGCAAAGAAAGTTATTGATATTTTTAGCGGAAAAGATGTTAAACCAAGTAAAGAAACAAATTATTCGGCTCTATTAAGAGATTTTATGACGCCTTTTGTAAACGATTTTCCCGATGAAATGACAAATGAAGATAGAATCGGTTTTGCCATGAATGGTTGGAATTTGGGATTTATGTCAGAACTAATGTCCAAAGATGAGTTTAAGAAAATGCTTTCTGTTGCTAGCTTTCCTAAGCATGAGTACTCGATCTTAAAGGGAATGATTGAACTTAAAAAGAAAAAATATGCAGAATATGACAAGTTTATTGATGATTTTGATTTTGAAGAAAAAAATGGTGAACTTATCGTAACGGTAACGACAAAGGAAAAAGAGGATTTTTTTAGTGAAATTATAACTAAAGAGTTCGACATTTTATCTGATCTTTATGATGAATTTGATGATGATATTTACGATGATTTTGATGATGATGTTGAGGATTATAATGAAGGCTTTATCAATCGTCAAGCACTAATTCTTAAACCACAGCAACCTTTAATTGATTGGGTAAACTCTTTATACCCTGGCAGATACAAAGATTCTGATTTTGTAACCAATTTATATCTGGTTGATGCGAGTATCAAGAACATAGACCAGTGGTTAAAAAGACATTTTAAGAGATTCTTTTGTTTGGAATTAAATGAGTGGCATACGTTAGAACGCGACTGGCCACAAAAACTTACATACAAAATGTTCTGCCAATGGTTTAGTATTGATTATTCTAGGATGATATACGATTTGGAAAGCGAACCAGTTTCTAAGGCGGTGGTTTTCGATTAGGCAACATTTCTTAATGGGGTCAGTATCCTCCGAAATGGCTGTTGATTAATATTTGATTTTCATGCTTATTCGAGGGAGGGGCAGTTTGCCTTTGACGAGCTTGCCCTTTTGGCTGCGGTTGGTCCAGAATATCGATTACAAATTCGATCGAGCTTAGTAACAATCTTTCTATTCGCTGTGCTACTTTTTTGTGAAGAAATAACCTAATGTAAACCCAAAATAAACCCTAGCACGCTTAATATACATTTGTGTGGGCAATAAATCTTCTTCATTACCTGAGACGAAACGCTCTTCATAATTCTGCCAATAATTACCTATTCCAGTATATATTTCGGATGTTATGTTTTTACCCATAAAAAATTGCCTGCCAATTA
The DNA here is from genome assembly GCA_028696755.1 of Bacteroidales bacterium. The sequence continues at coordinate 5,623 of JAQVGK010000075.1, forward strand.
AAAAACCAAATTCATTTCCATATTTTAATACGTCAACTGTGCGTGAATACTCATTTTTGAAAGTTTTCATCTCAAAATTTTTTAAAACAGCCGAATTATATCTATATATGCCAGCAATGTACCATGCATTTGGAGCTATTTCTCTTGATGAAAAATAAAATTTACTTTGTAAACCTATTGTAAAGCCTTGACTTTTGTAATATTTTCCAAAGTTCCATTCTTCTCCCGAACTAGCCCAGGTTCTTCTTCTCCAAATAAATTCTGTCCCTATCGAAAATCTATTCGTTAATAATTTCTCAATTATTATATTGGGATTTAGCCCTATTGCATCTTGAAAAATTTGTGTTTTAAAAATAATCTCATCAAATAAAATGGTTTGAGGTTTTCTCTGCATGTTGTCCACATCAAGACCAAATCTTTTACTTATTGTAATTCCACAATTAAATGAAATATCATTTCTGTTTCCATCATCAATTTCATTTGCAGAATACGTAACTCCTGCATTAAGATTGTAGTTGAAATTTCTTTTTGTTAAATATGAAATACCTAATGGCAACGAAAACATTGGATACCCGAGATAATTTAAACTACCATATAACCCCGAATTTAAATTCAATCTGTGTTTGCGCGGATTAGTAATATAATAATCTACTCCCATACCAAGAGAATGCGTGCCAATTCCCATTTCAACCGAAAGTCTGTCTGTTAACATTTGACCATAAGAAATTCCTAATGGTAAGGTTGGAGCAGCATTAATTCTGATCGAAATTATGTGGGTTTTTACAGGATTAGTAATTGGTTGAGCATTCAACACACATGATGCAAATAGAACAATTGTACTTACAAGTTTAATCTTTAACATTTTTAATAAATTCATTATTTACAGCATAATTACAATGCAATCTTCACGATGACAATTAAAACTCAAGCAGTACAAAACCACTCATTCTTTACTATTATATAAACTACATGCTCAAATACATTTATCAATCCCACAAAACTACTCAACTCCTTTCTATAATCAAAACAAATGTTAATATTATTTTTGAGATTTTTATTAACACATTAGCACTTGGTTTGCAAATGAGCATTTACAGGGCATACGGCAAAACTAAATAGGAAAACGGCAGTTAGATTTACTCAAAAACTCCCCTAAATTAACAAAAATCAAACCCCAGTCTCCATTGTTGAAATCTCATCCAGCGTTAATTCGTTGAGTAGGTGCTGGTAATAATTTGCAATCTTTGCCGTTAGTATTACTGGTGCTCGGATTAAATCGATTCTATAAATTGTTTGGCAGTCATTGTTGGCAGCTTTGAAGTTTTAAAATCCTTTAAATTTCTTGTTATAATTATGTCTTGTTCAAATTCTAGTGCTGTAAAATATTGAAGTCCATCCTCAAAATCAGGAAAAGTTTCATCATTTAAAGCTAATCCAATAATTTTATCATCTAAAGGCAATGTTTTAAGTATCAATCTAAGCTTTCTTAACACAGATTTCGCTTTACTAGAGTCCATTTGTCTCATTAAAACATAACTTGTATTCGCAATAGTCAATGATGAAACAGATAATTCGACTTGCTTTTTATCCGCAAGAGAAAATAATTCAGCAGCTTCTTCATATAAAGGTTCTCTTCGTGATAGTAAATCAATCACGATATTTGTATCAATAAATATCTTTTTCATTCATACTTTTTTTCTAAATAATCGCGATAATCTTTTCTGTAATCAAATTCAGAAGACAAATCAATAACTCCGCTCAAACTCTCGACAAGAGGAGTAATCGAAATGTTTTTACCAGTTTCTTTTTGTCTAGTTATGCTATCCAGATAAGCTTCAATCATTTTTGAAAGGCTAATCTTATTATTGCGAGCATAATTTTTAGCTCTCTCGATAACACTTTCATTTAGCCTTAATGTTAATTTCGTTTCCATAAAAATAAATCTTTGTACGTGCAAATATAACTCTTTAATACGTCAGTTGCAAGTTTATTTTAAGTTTTTTGTAATTGTTTGGCCTCGGTGAAAATGCAACAGCACTATGTTTGCATTACTTAGTTTACATAAAATTAAACTCAAAGAACAAGTGATAGATATTTATGGCTTCAAGCTCTTTTCTATGATGTGACGTGACAAATGAGTTTTCGATGAAATCGGTTTTTAGGTTAACAAAGTCGCTTTCACAATAGTAATGACTTTTGCAGTTGGCTTCTAATGTGGAACAAATGCTTTTTATGTCGCCTGCTACGACAAATCCCATCATACCCGCATAAGATTCATTTGCAGAATAATCTTTGTTTATGAAGCGATATAAACCCTCATCAACATATTGAGAACTTGCAGTCTTTAACCTTTTGCATTCAACAATAAATTCTATCCCAGAAATAGCAAATGACAAATCTGTCCTACCTAAATCATCTTCATTTTTAAAAACCCATCTTTCCCAATTTACAAACACAATACTTTGATTTATTAAACCTGTAAGCAGATCACTATTGTGATAAAAATCATATATGAACCGATCTCTAATATCATTTTCGATTCCGATATTCTTGTCTATCCGAATATAGCTGTCATGGATTGATCTAATGAAAAGATTTTCAATCAAATCTTGTTTAGATTTGAATTTTAACTTTGCTAATCCATACTGGATAAATTGATTTTTCTTATTCATTTACGTCAGGAAGCTTAGATAACAATAAATCAATTTCTTCTTTGGCATCTTTTAATGCCTGACGTTTAGTCCAATCTTTAAACTGATTGCTTTTTATGAGGTAGAAGTTGGTTGATTCATAAAGTTTTATCTTTTCTTCTTTTAAAAGTTTGTCGGTATCACTTAGTTGTTTGTTTTTTACAAACTGTAATACTTGCATTGTATTATCCTGTTCAAGTTCTTTACTGGAAGCTTTTTCTACTATCGAAATTTTGATGATTGCTCCAACATTTGCAGAAATGGAATAAGATGCATTTAAGGTATGATTACCAGAAAGAATTAGTTCAAAAGATTCTTTGAAAGCTTCAAAATATATCTGTATATCTCTTGATTGAACGAATTTTAATTTGTCGCTTGCCCGTTCAACCTTTACTTGATAAAATTCGTTGATTATTTCTTTTTCGTAATCTGTTAATTCATAAAGATTATAAACGTTTTCATCTAACTCATTTAATAATGCGATTCCATCTTGTCCATCTTCCCTGACTTGTATGTATGAGTTTATTTTATCTGTAAAAAGGCTCAGAGTTTCTGGATTTGAAATCTTTTTAATTGGTAAAGTTTCTAAATCAACATTTCTAAGCTTCGCTCTTTTTTCTTCTCCTTTTCCCCATTGTGAAGATACCTGATAAAAATAGAAACCTAATAGCTTTGAATTTATTATTGCTGCATAAGGAAAAGCGTTAATATACTTATCATTATCTTTGAGCTTTAGCACAGTTATATTATCTGTAAAGACAATTTCATCTTCAATGTGTAGCCCTCTCAATTTTAATTTGTCATCTTTTAATGGTCTTACGGGAATGGTAATTCTAGATCCATTATAGATTGTTTCATCTTTTCTTTTTCGGTGCAGTTCTTGGTTCCAATTAAATTTGTCTAATTTTTTATTCGATTGCCAAAAAGCCTCAAAATCACTAGGTGATATTAAGTCTTTCATCAGAGGCTTTCCTAATTGTTTCATATTACACTTAGGTTGAAATCCTGCTCTAGCAATAATCCCTAAGTCATTGTTTGGTAGTATTTTATTGTAAATCAAACCATAGCCTTCCAAATCCGAATTCACTAACACCCTCCACAAAGTATCATTCTCAACAAATTCCATCTTATTTACTGAAAATGACTCATTACTGGTATATTGTATAATTTCAAAATGCTCTGCTAAGCTTGTGAGTTTCGGCGAAATATAATTAATCTTGTAATCTGAATCATTAGTATTGGGATTAAATATGGCAATGGCACATGGTTCACTGGCACCAATTTCAATATTTACCTTTGCTGATTTAAATGTCCTCTTTCTGAAAAGAATTTTGTTGTAATCAGATAGTTCATAAAAAGTCTCAAGTTTATTTTTTGAGATAAATTCTTTTCTAAAATCTTCCGCTTTATCATTAAGAAAAATCGAATTTTTAACTATCATAACGATAGTTGTATTAGGCTTTTGCCATCGCTCAATTCTTCTTAGAAAAGCTTGTGAGCGTTCGTAATCAGCAACATTATTATATTCTGGATATGCGCCAGTTTTGTTGTCTATCGCTTCTCTTTCTACAATATATTCTTCATTTTCATCGCTTGGGACAGAACCCCACGGAGGATTAGATACAATGAAATCGAACTTTTGGCCTTCAAAAACAAAATCAAAAATTGTATTTGCATGCATCAAAGTAGTTCCAATAAGACTTGGAAGAATAGGGTGAGAATTCTCAATCTTGTCACGGATAAATTCGGAAGACTCATCTTCAAGCAATGCAAGATATAAACTAAAAGCAGAAATTTGCAACGCATCGCGATCAACATCCACACCCCACAATTGCTTTTGCAATATCAACTTCTTCTCATCAAAAGACAACTTGCTTTTTCCAAGTTTTCTTGCTTGGGCATCCTGAATTATTTTAAAACTTTGAACAAGAAAAGCTGCCGATCCCACCGCTGGATCAAAAACTGTAACATAAGGATTTTCTTCGGCTATTGGTTTTAAACTTTGAGAGAGCATGAAATTTACAACAAATGTAGGGGTATAATAAACTCCATTGCCTTTTTTGGTATTAACGTTTAAAAATGCTTCATATACGTGGCTAATTAGCTGAATGGGGATATTGTCAAATTGATAAGGAAACAA
>JAQVGK010000076.1 GCA_028696755.1 Bacteroidales bacterium
TTTTTGATTGTATATGGTAGGTCAAATTCATGAATTTGACCTACATGAATTTGACCTACCATATGCATTTATTGAATTATTGACCTCCCCAAAATTTACTTTCCGGATGTGCAAAAACATACCCACACACAGATGCTGATGGCAACATTGCAAAGTTTTCGCTAAGTGTGATTCCCGTGTTTTTTTGCGCGTTTAGGATTTCGAAAATCTTTGCTTTCTGTGAATGATCGGGACAAACCGGATAACCTGGTGCTGGCCGTATTCCACGATATTTGCCTGTAAATATTTCGTTTATACTTAAATTTTCGTCGGCAGCAAATGCCCAAATGTCTTTCCTAATTTTTTGATGTACATACTCAGCAAATGCTTCGGTAAGCGATTCGGCCAAAAATTCTGTCATAACAGCTAAATAGTCATTCGATTGCGCACGAAATTCTGAAGCCAACACTGCTGACCCAAGTCCTGCACTTAAAGCAAAAAATCCAATATAGTCAATTACTCCAGCAGCATTTGGTGCAATAAAATCGGCCAAGCAAAGATTCTTTGCATCCTTTTGCTTTTGCAAATTTCGTGGGAAATGAAACTCGTATTTTTCATTCTCGGCATATACAAAAACTGTTTCGTTTTCGGCTGTTGCAGGCAAAATTGTAACAACTGCCTTTGCTGTTAGTAGTGATTCTTTGCAAATATTTTCTAACAATTGCTGAGCATCATCATATAGTTTTTTTGCTTCGTCGCCTTTTTCAGGGTGTGAAAAAATGTCTGGATATTTTCCAGCAATTTTCCATCTGGCAAAAAATGAACTGTAATTAATAAATGGAATTAACTCGGATATTTCTGGCTTAATGAGAATTTGCTGCGATATGAAAGTCGGAGTGTTAATATCTACCGAGGCTGTATTCCATTCAAATTTATTTGCTCTTGCTTCGCTCAGAGTAATCTCTGTTTTTGATGCTTGTGCTTTGAAAAATTCGAAGCGTAATTTTTCTTGTTGTTGTCGTAAATCTGTGATGAAGTTTTCATTTTTTGATTTATCGAGTAGGGCAGAGCAAACCGAAGCGGCTTTTGATGCATCTGCCACATAAACTACCGGACCAGAATAAAGAGGAGCAATTTTTACCGCTGTGTGTTTTGCCGAGGTAGTTGCCCCGCTTATTAAAAGTGGGATATTAAGTTTACGCTTTTCCATTTCGCTCGCAACCTGCTCCATTTCGTAAAGTGATGGACTAATCAATCCGCTGAGACCGATAATATCAGCATTTCCAGCTACGGCTTCGTCTACAATTCTGGTTTTGTTTACCATTATTCCCAAATCTTCGACTTCGAAATTATTACAAGCCAAAACAACAGCAGCAATGTTTTTACCAATGTCGTGAACATCGCCTTTTACAGTTGCGATAACGATTTTACCAGATTTTGCTGCGCCTTTCATGCTTAGTTTATCGATCTCGGGTTGAATAATAGCTGTCATTTTTTTCATTACCCGTGCCGATTTAAGAACCTGAGGCAAAAACATTCGTCCTTCACCAAATAGCTCACCAATATGGCTCATTGCTTTCATCAATGGACCTTCGATAATTTGAACTGGATCGGGATATTTAAGAAGAGCATCCGCGATGTCGCTGTCAACATCGGTTGCATTTCCTCGAATTAGTGCATTTTGCAAACGCTCCTCAACAGAAAGTTTTTTAAATGATTGAGAATCAGCAACTATAATTTCTTTTTCATTATCCTTAATCGCAAAAGCTAGGATTTTTGATGTTGCATCTACATCTCGATTAAAAATCAGATTTTCACAAAGATTACGCAATTCAGGTTCTATCTCATCATAAATCGGCAAATTTCCTGCATTTACAATTCCCATATCCAATCCAGCACCTATGGCGTGATAAAGAAAAACAGAATGTAAAGATTCGCGAATGTAATTATTGCCTCTAAATGCAAAAGACAGGTTGCTCACACCTCCCGATGTTGAAACACCTGGGAGATTTTGCTTAATCCATTTAACAGCTCTGATAAAATCGTGCGCATATTCGGCATGCTCGCTTAGACCTGTGCCAATTGTTAAAATATTGCAGTCGAAAATAATATCACAAGCTGGAATGTTAAGTTCTTCGGTAAGAATATCGTATGCTCGTTGACAAATCTTTATTTTCGATTCGTAATCTGTTGCTTGCCCGTTTTCGTCGAAGGCCATAACCACCATTGCAGCTCCATAGCTATGAATCTTTTTTGCTTGCTCACGAAATTCGTCCTCGCCATTTTTTAAACTTATCGAGTTTACAATTGCTCTACCCTGAAAGTTTTGCAAACCAGTTTCGATAACTGCAAAATCCGATGAGTCAATCATAATAGGCACACGTGCAATTTCGGGTTCTGCCGCCAACATTCTTAGAAAATTTTGCATTTCTTCACGTGCATTAAGCAAACCATCATCAAAACTTATGTCAATAATATTTGCTCCATTTTCTATCTGCTGAGCTGCAACTTCAAGGGCTTCTTCATATTTTGCCTCGCGAATAAGACGTGCAAATTTTGCCGAACCAGCTACATTTGTTCGCTCACCAATATTAATAAAGTTGGTTTCTTTGCCGATTTTTAGAATGTCTGTTCCGCATAGTGTAAGCTGTTGTTTACTTTTCTGAATTTGTTTTGGTTTCGCTTCTGCTGCAATCTTAGCAAAAAGCGTAACGTGCTCAGGCGTGGTTCCGCAGCAGCCTCCGATAATATTTACCAGCTCGTCGTCGGCAAAAGTTTTTACTATTGCAGCCATCTCGGCGGGTGTTTCCAGATAATTACCATACTCGTCGGGCAAGCCTGCATTTGGATAAACACTTACAAAGGCGTCGCTAAGATATGATAATTCGGTAAGATAAGGTTTTATGCTTTCGGCACCAAGTGCGCAATTTAGTCCAAGCGAGAAATACGGGAAATGAGAAACCGAATTCACAAATGCTGCAATTGTCTGGCCAGATAGTGTTCGTGCTGATTTGTCGCTTATTGTCACCGAAATCATTACCGGAAGTTCGCAATTTCTTTTGTCGAATATATTTTGAATTGCAGAAAGACAAGCTTTGGCATTTAGCGTATCAAAAATTGTTTCAACCAGTAAAATATCTGCACCGCCATCCATAAGTCCTTCGACTTGGATTTGATAAGCATTTACCATGGTCGAAAAATCGCAGCTACGCTCGTCTGTTTTGTCGGGATTTGGTGGCAAGGTTAGCGATTTATTGCTAGGTCCAATGCTTCCGGCAACAAACCTTGGTTTTTCGGGTGTAGAAAATTTTGTTGCTGCATGTTTTGCAATACGAGCAGCTTCAAAATTTATTTCATAAGCCAGATTTTCCATCTCATAATCGGCGAGCGAAATTGCCTGAGCGTTAAAAGAGTTGGTTTCGATTATGTCGGCACCAGCTTCGAGATATTTTTCGTGAATTTCGGCAATTATTTGTGGCTGAGTGAGCGTAAGCAAATCGTTATTACCTTTTAAAGGCAAATGATAATTTGCAAATCTTTCGCCACGATAGTCTTTTTCTTCGAGTTTATAGCGTTGAATCATTGTTCCAGTTGCTCCATCGAGAACCAGAATGCGTGATGTTACGATTTCTTTAAGCGTTTTGTTTTTCATTTGTTGCTAATTTAATGGAAATGGGATTATTTCTCCACAAAATCCAATGTTGTTTTCAAAAATAATAATACATGATGATATTTCGGGGATCGACTCGGCCAATTTTATAGTTTCGGAAAGCTCAGCTTCAGTGTTTACGCGATTTCCTAATGATGTAGCCCAAGCGTCCGCAATAATCGGACATTTGGAGATTACAACTGTTGCATCGGTACTGCCAAAACTTAGCGAAGGTCCTACTTTTCCTGCCGATGTACAAACACCGTAGCTGCCTGGTTCGAGTGAAAAACCGGCCTTGCCGGAGAGCGTGGATTCCCCAGCGAAGACCGCAATGGCTAGTTTTTTTCTGATTTTTATAAAATAATCGCCGCCATTTTCGATTATCAATTCTTCAATTTTAAAATTTGCCATCAGTTTTTCGGCCAGATGAGATGCAAAATATCCAGCAACAGCTGCCATTGGACCAACTCCTGCTTTTGCAGATGCTTCGGCCATTACAATTGCAAAATGAGGCATCGATTCTTGTGTTTCAATGGGTTCGAGACTTGCATGAAACAATGGGAATTGCCTTATAAACGAATCCATTTCTTGTCTCAATTTCTGGATTACTGATAATGCAAAACCTGGCATCGAATCGTTAAAAGATTTATGATCAACGCCTATCCACAAGTCGGTTTCGAGCCAGTTTATAGTAAACGACTTAAATCTTTCGGCAGAAAATTGCGTTCTGTATGTTCTTTCGCAATAATTCATTGGATAAAATCAATTTTAAAAAGGCCAAACGGACAGGCAGTTGTACAAAGTTCGCACAATGTGCATTTGCTTTTGTCGAATTCTAAATTAAAACCATTATTGGTGAGATTGAGAGCACCAGGATAGCAAACCGCAGTGCAGGCGCCACATGCAACACATTCCGAACTATTGAAATGAAGTTTGCGATCGGATCTAATGATTTTTAGTCCATTTTCGGCAATATAGCTCAGAGCATTTTTAAGATTTGCATTACTGCCTTCTATTTCGAGAGCAAGGTTTCCTTCTTCACCTGAATTTATGTATGCGTTTAGAATGTTAACTTTAAGATCATATTCCTTAACAAGAGTGTAGGTGAGAGGCTGCTGTATTTTTTCGGTTGGAAATGTTATTATATATTTTGCTTTCATGTGTATTAGTTTACGATTTTTAATGATTTTACTGTTGAATGTTGTGGTAGCGACTCTACTGGAGCTGTTGGAATAAACTCACCTGCCAGAATTCTTGATTTAAGCTCGCTCATAATTTTTGATGCCATGCTGATGCTTGATAGTGGAGCTGTTCGGCAAATTTTTCCGTACAGATCAACCTTACCAGATCGTAATTCTTCGTAATTAGTTTTTTTAATTACTGGACGATCCGATTTGCCATAGTCAAAGATGCTGGTCTCAATATTCTTGTTTTTAATGAGCAGATGTTGCGCCATTTCTTCGTCGAGCACAGGTATCGGAATTCCTATCCCTACAAACAAACTTGTTCCGTAATTTTGATAGTATGCCGCTTTTATAAATTTAGAATTCATTTCTTTAAGATTGCCAGTAACTGCCAAGCTTGCTGCTGGCAAAACAGGAACTCCAAATGCGTTTTTTTCGCGAGTCGTATTATACTGTGTTCCATTCCATGCTACAAAGCCATGAGCGCCACCAATAAAAATCCTTGTTCCTACACCAATAGTTCTAAGTTGAGGATCGTTTAACAGTGGACTCCATTCTCCAGAAGTTGAATAATTTATATTAGTCATTCCAGGCATCAAAACACCCATGTAGGTGTAGAGTTTGTTGTTGGTAGAATTGGTTGCAGCTGCATAGTTTTGATAAACATTGCGCGGGTTAAAAAGGTAAGCTTCGTTAAGATCGGCAAGTTTGACTTTTGTGTCGATACTTTTTCGTGGATAGCAATCTGTTCCCTTCGAACTAGCAACCAATCTTACACTTTTACCTGCAATAAGATCGCCTATAACGTGAGCTCCTCCATATTTATCAGCTGGAGCCGCAGTTTCGGTAGCTCCAATGTATGCGTCAACAGCCGCAATTCCACCGTATGCCGGAACACCATTTAAACTTAGTTTTTCTAGTCTCATCGGTGGGTCGCTATGTCCAAAGTTTAAAAATGCTCCCGACGAACACATCGGACCAAATGTCGCGGTTGTAACAATATCTACTTTTTGTGCCAGCTCTTTTACCGAAACTGTTTTGCCAAGCTCTTTGAACTCGGCAGCGGTTAGCACTGTGGCTTTGCCACTTTGTACTTTTTCTATTATATCCTCAATGGATTTGTTTGTTTTCATTGTGTTGTTTTAAAATTATTGCAAAAATTGTGATAAACCTCCGGTGGGGTAGAAATAGTTATAGCGCCTGTCGGCGCATATTGCAATAAAAACAAACAGCACATGCTGTAACAATGTAATAATGTAATCTGAAGTGTCTTTTTTTCATTTTCTAATTTTTAATTATAACTCCTTTCGGTGGGTGTTGGCACCTTTCGGCTTGCACTGATGGTTGCCAGGAGGTCATAGAGCCCATTCTCTCACTCCTTCTGTATAATTAAAATTCCTGACTCGTGGTGAAGAATTTCGCTGCAAAAGTAAATCAAGTTTTTTTACGATGCAAATCTTTTTTATTTGATGGTTATATCGTTTACATTAATGAGTAAAATCGGGGTTTAGTTCCCCCTTATATTAATATTCTTTTTTTTGTCGAGCTTTGAAGTTTGATAATGTGCGAAAAATGAGGGTGTGAGTGCAATCTGCAAATTCAAATATTTATTTTAAGAATTACAATTCTTGCACTAAATTACTTCGTGGAGGCTAGCCGTTTGCTGTAAAATCCGTATTATGGAGATTTCGGCTGATGATAAAAGTTGTATTTTGAGTTTTGAGAAGGAATAGTGGAATTTTTATTATGTGGCGGCGGGATTATTCAAAGGCCTTCGAATCTTTAAATTGCCCAATTATTGTGTCTTTTGCCCAATTATTGCCCAATTTTCACATAAGACACACCTGCTCCTGATGTGCCAATTCTTAAGACAACCTTATGCTTTTCAGTCAATTCAGCAAGTTCGTTAGTGGCTGTTCTTTTCGAAACATTGTTTATTTTTTGGTAATCCTTATTTGATATTTTCCCTTTTTCTTTAATGAATAAAACAGCATTTAGTTGTCTATCATTCAGGCCAATTGACTGTAAATATTCTTTGTGATAAATATCCTTTCTTATCTCTAACCAAAAGTCGGAGTTGTTAACCTTAAAAATCGGTTTTGGAAGACCTTCAGAGATACACAATTCTGTCATCTTGGGAATTCCACGTCCCCAAGATTCAACATATCCGCATCTAAAAAATGCGTTGGCAATGTCTGGATTAAATGGTCTAGATGAATGACTTTTTAGAAGATCATTTACAGTCCAATTTTCGGGAAGTTGACCTTCGTTCCAAATCATTAATTTGTCCTTATACACCCTAATCTGAATAGGTGTAAGTCCTGAATAATCCTTGTGAGATATAGCATTTAGCAATGCTTCACGAATAGCTTCTAAAGGATATTCGTAATTTTCAATTCTGTGAATACCATCATAACTGATCAGAGCTTTGATATATTTTGTAAAAAGTAGATCTATTGTCTTGTCAATTTGTTCAATTAAATTGCCATGAACTTCGTCCTGGAAGAGTAAGTCAGTTTCATTGTCAAAGTAGCCAATTTTTATGTATGAGCCAGTTACGTACTTTTCTGGGGCGGGGTGAAAAAGTAAAATAGCCGAACGCTTTAAGAGCCCATTTTCTATTAGCTGTAAGTTTTCCAGTAAATGTTCGTTAGTCTCTTTTAAACTATCTTCAGTTAATCGTTTGTTATTCAATCCCAGTTTACGAAAATGATCAAAAGTCTCTTGTTTTAAATCTTTTACCGAAACATTTGGGATTGGCACACTATCCCATCGCCTGCCTTTCTTTAGCAGAAGAAACCTGTCCAGAGCGGAACCTTTTAATTCCTGTTTTGTACTTCCGCTGCGATAGTGATATTGTCCTTTGTAGTCAACAGCATTTGGATAAGGTTCAACAATAATTTCCAAAAAATCGCCCTGCTTGGTTTGGTGATGATTAACATCAACTAAAATGCCCAAAACGTCTCGAACTTTGTTGGGGATATCTTCAAGCAGCTTTTTTGAATCTTTTAGACCAACAATATTTCCAAAATCATCCTTACCAATGTAAATAATTCCTCCACTAGCATTAGCAAAACCACATATCCATTTAAGATATTCGTCACGCCAATTACTTTTAAATTCTATATTCTGGTTTTCTCTCTTCACTTTTATATTTACAACATTACAAAATTAAAATTTTATTTGACAATGATTGAAATTAATCACTTAAATTTGAACATTTTGCGTTGTTAACGATATATAGCTAGATTACATTTCAGCAGAACACTTATTAATGATTTCTATTTTCATTCTTGTTAAACACTTACAATTCTTTCATTTGTTAAAGGTATTTTAATGCCTTCTTAACAATCGGTTAATCTGATGTTAAACAATGTTAAGCCTGTTTTTTTGGATAAAAATGTTCGGATATTTGTGCAAAACACACATTATGAAAAAGTTATTTTTATTGTCGATTTTGGGTTTAATAAGTTGTTTTTTGTCTGCTCAGCCCGAAAATCGTAACCAGGGCGCCTGTTTTGGTTTGGTAACCGAATCGGTTGGTGGACAAGCTGTTGAGTATGCCAACATCAGCGTGTTTTCTGTAAAAGATTCTGTGCTGATAACTGGAACTATCTCGGGCGAAGACGGTAGGTTTTTAATAACCAGTTTGCCATTTGATGATTTATGGATCGAAGTAGAATTTCTAGGTTTCGGGAAATATGTGTCGGAATCGTTTAGCTTGAATGCTCAGTCGCCCTATAAGGAATTCGAGAACATTATTATTACTCCTTCAGCAAATGTTCTTGACGAAGTAAATGTGCAAGCCGAAGTTAAACATGTTGAGTATCAGATAGATAAAAAAGTTATTAATCCATCAAAGGACATTCTTGCTGCTGGTGGTAGTGCTGCTGATGTGCTTAAAAATGTTCCTTCAGTTCAAACAGATTTGGATGGAAATGTAAGCATTAGGGGCAATTCGGGATTTAAACTGCTTATTGATGGCAAACCTTCTGTTATTCAAGGAAGTGACGGCCTTAAACAAATTCCAGCCGAGGCAATAGAAAGGATCGAGGTTATCACAAATCCTTCGGCAAGATATGAGGCTGATGGCGTTGCAGGAATTATTAATGTGATAATGAAGAAAGATAAGCGCGATGGGATTAATGGAATGCTAACTGTTTCGGGAGGAAAGATTTTGGACACATATAATACAACCGATAATTTTAATTTTAATATTCGCAGGGAAAAAATCAATTTCTTTATTGGTGCCGATTGCCGCTTTTATGGGCACCCTGGTTCTGGAACAACACAACAACTAAGTGGTTCGGATTTTCAAACCGAATTAGTTACTGATTTTAAGAGCCGTTGGTTAAATAATACCTATAGCGTAAGACTTGGAGCAGATATAAATGTTACGCCAAAGGATTTATTAACTATTTCGGGCAATACTGGTTCTTGGCAATACGGTTATCAATTCGATTCTGATAATTCTTTCAGGTATTTAACGGGATCGTCGGTATTAACAGCATATACATATAGCCAAAGCAGTTTGATGAATTTTGTAAACAAATATTACGGTGCTAATCTTAATTATACACATAGTTTTGCGAAAGAAGGACACGAGCTAAACCTTTCTGCAGTTTATAACTCGAGTTTATATACCAGAGTAGTTGACTATTTAGTTGACTATTCGGATGATTATGAAGCTGCGAATGAAATTTCCAATTTCGGTAATTTTACTGATGAGGTTGAGAATTTATCTTTTTTAAATATGGAAATAAATTATAAAAACAATGTTTTAGGTGGAAGTCTCGAAGCTGGTTATAAGGCTGATATTGCTGGCTCGGATGCTACTTATGATTTTTATAATATTACAAGTTCTGACGGCGAGACCAAGATTATTGATCCTTCAAGATCAAACCCATTAAAAATGAAGGAGAATATACAGGCTCTGTACACAACATTTAGCGGAGAGTTCTTAAAATTTGGATATAAGCTTGGTCTGCGAATGGAATCAACAGATCGTAAATTTACCAAGATTCTAACTGGTTATCAATTTGGACACGAGGAATTGTCGCTTTTCCCGAGTGTTCACATTTCGAAGAACCTTAACGATAAAAATCAGTTTTTTGTAAGCTACAGCCGAAGAATACAGCGACCAGAACCATGGTATCTCGATCCTCAGGTTACATACTCATCACTTTATAACATAAGAATGGGAAATCCAGAACTAAAGTCGGAATTCACCGATTCGTATGAACTTGGTTATACGCATTTTGAGGGCATGAATTATTTCTCTCTTGAGGCATTTTACCGACAATCTAATAATAAAATTACTCCTGTATTGTATCTTTCCGACACTTCGGATGTAGTTACAATTAACTCTTTCGGAAATATCGACCATGATTATGCTGCTGGACTCGAGAGTATGTTTAATCTTAAACTTTTTAAAGCAGTAAGTTTGTCAACGGGTGGTAGTGCATATTACTATGTAATGTCGGGAAAGTATGAAGGAGTGGAGGTTGATAAAAGATTATTTAATTACAACGCATGGCTCAATAGTTCCTATACTCTGAGAAAAACTGCTACCACATTT
>JAQVGK010000077.1 GCA_028696755.1 Bacteroidales bacterium
GGACAAATCGCTTTTAAGCAAATCGACCATGTATGTTTCGCTCGAACCCTGTGCTCATGTTGGACGAACTCCAGCATGTGCCGATATGATTATTCGCGAAAACATTCCCGAAATTATAATTGGTAGCACCGATCCATACTTTTTGGTGGCAGGAAAAGGTATTCAAATACTCGAATCTGCTTCGCGAAAAGTTGTTACTGGCATTTTGGAAGATGAATGTATCGAGCTTAATAAGCGATTTTACAGTTTCCATCAAAAAAAGCGTCCGTATATTATTTTAAAATGGGCTGAAACCAAGGATGGATTTGTTGATTATATCAGGACTCCAGGAACCGACTCAAAAGCATCTTGGATTACAAACGAGGATTGCAAAACCCTTGTTCACAAGTGGAGAACCGAAGAGGACGCTTTTTTAGTTGGTACGAACACAGTTATTCTCGACGATCCACAGCTTACAGCCAGAAAATGGGCAGGCAAAAATCCTTTGCGGGTTTCAATTGACGAACACAATAATCTTTCGCGCAGCTACAAGATATTCGACAAACAAGCTAAAACCCTGATTTTCAATTCGCTTTCGGATTATATTGATGATAACATAGAGTTTGTAAAAGCCGATTTTTCAAAAGATATTATTCCACAGATTTTAAGCTCTTTGTACGATCGTCAAATTTTATCGCTAGTTGTCGAAGGAGGCAGTCAAACGCTGCAAAATTTTATAAACTCAGGTTTGTGGGACGAAGCAAGAGTATTTACTGGCAATCAAAATTTTGGAACCGGACTTTGTGCTCCAAAATTCTCTGCAACAGCACAAAAAACCGAAGTAATTGGGGATAGTGAGTTGAGATGGTATTTTAAGGGATAGAAAATCTAATATCTAAGTCCCAAATAACAAATCACAAATAACAAATAACAAAAATCAATTACTACAAAATTTGCACTAACCGTTTTGAATTTTAGATTTTAAAAATTTGAGATTGTTTAGGATTTAGAGATTGGGATTTAGTGCTTAAAAATCCATAAGGGATGCTGGCTATTTCGACTTCAGTGCACTCGTCAAAATGATGGACATGTAAATAATAAAACAATTCTATCATTTCTTTCCCGTTTTCAGTATAATTTTGCATTTTTGCATAAAATTTTTATTGATGAAGAAAAATAGAATAATCAATATAATACTGCCGCTTGCACTAATCGCAATAATTGCTTCGTGTGCCAAACAGGTTGCGATTACAGGTGGGCCTAAAGACACTACACCGCCAGTAATGGAAAAATCAACACCAGCAAATGGTTCGGTAAACTTTATTGCGGAACGTGTTTATATTGAATTCGACGAATATATCAAACTTAACAGCCTTAATCAAAAGCTAATTATTTCGCCACCAATAGAACCTGCTCCCGACATTTTGATAAAAGGTAAAGGAATAATGATAAAACTTGACAAAGCAAATTTACAAGCAAATACCACATATAGTTTTAACTTTAACGATGCTATTGCCGACAATAACGAAAATAATAGCCTCCATAGTTTTGTTTACGCTTTCTCAACTGGCAACACAATCGATTCACTTTCGTTTGCTGGTCAGGTAGTTGACGCTTTTACAAAAGAGGCTTTCCCAGATGCTTGGGTAGTGCTGTACGAAAATATGAGCGACTCTGCTGTAAGAAGTGTGCAGCCATCATATATCACCAAAACAGATAAAGAGGGTAAGTTTCTTATTCCTTTTGTTAAAGAAAACGACTTTAGAATATATGCAGTAAAAGATAATAATTCAAATTATCTTTTCGACCTGCCCGACGAGAGCATTGCATTTATTGATTCTGTTTTCAGACCAGGAGTAGAAATGATAAAAATGAATGATTCAAGTGCAAACAAATATCGAAACTATCCCGAAAAAATTGAGCTATTAATGTTTAAGGAGAATAAACAATCTCAAAATATTAAATCGTTTAAACGATTGGACAAATATAGCCTCGAAATTGTTTTCAACTCAACTCAGTATGCCGATTACAAGCTAGAAATTGCAAATGATGAAAATGCAATTATTCAAGCAAAGCAAAATCCCGATACATTGCTTGTTTATCTTAAATCTGAAGAGTTGATAAACTCTGATCAATTCCCAGTTTTTTGCACATATCGCGATAATATTTACCCCGACTCAGTAAAAACCGACACATTAACATTTCGCCGTCCCGAAAAAACAAGTATTGACTCGCTAGCTAAACTGAAAATTAATCCTATTAAAGAACCTCACAAAAGCTTGGTAATAAAAACCGATTACCCAATAGCCGAGTTTAAATCCGACAAACTTAAGCTGGAACTCAAATCTGACTCTGTATTTATTTCAGCTCAAATCACACCTGTTATCGATAGTTTAGATCCCACCAAATTAATTCTTAATGGACAAATTCTCGAAAAAACTGATTATCGAATAATTTTAAGTGATGGTTTTTTCACCGACATATATGGACGCCCGAATAGCATTGACACTTTAAGTTTTTCGTCCAGTTCAACATCAGAATATGGAAATTTTACAATAAGTTTAACCAGCGATAAACAAAACTACATTATCCAACTTTTGCAAAGCGATAAAATAATTTATGAGGCTTATGCTATTGATGGTGTTGTAAAATTTGAGTATCTAAAACCTGGGAAATATATTGTAAAAGCTATCGAAGACCAGAACAATAACTTAAGATGGGATACCGGCGAGCTTGTTAAAAAACTTCAGCCCGAGCCAGTTGTTTTTATGCCTGTTGAATACGAAATTCGCAGCAACTGGAATCACGAGATTGAATGGAATACGACAACGAATAGCAGCAGGTAGAACTGAGAAGCGATATACAAATATATGCTTCAACAAATCAATAAACATCAAAAAAATTTGTTATCCCTCAAAAAAATGGTATTTTCGCACAATGATTGCCACTGAAATACAATTATTAGGGTTAAAAATTTTAGAACCAGGAACTATTCTCAGCGATTTATTAATGGGATTAGCTTGTCTTGTTTTTTCCTTTAAACTTAATCGTCTTGATGATTCTAAAAAGAATCGCTTTATAAGCTATTTCTTTCTTTTCCTCGGGTTTTCATCATTTATTGCTGGTTTTGCCCATGGATTGTTCTATTATTTTGGAACATACTTGCACACCATATCTTGGATATTATCGGGACTCGCGATTTATTTTCTTCAATTAGGAACTATGGTTCTTTTTGATAATGAGAGATTTAAAAGTTGGTATTTAGTTTTTATTCGAACTCAGCTTTTGATTTACTTGGTTTTACTTTTCGCAGTTTCTGGATTTATTGTCGTAAAAATCAATTTTGTTATTTCGATGATCGGCGTCATTACCCCAGTATACTTGGTGGATCTTGCGAAACGTGGATATCGAAATAATCTTTTTATAATTACAGGTGTTTTTCTAGCTATTTTACCAAGCCTGTATCATCGTACCGAGTTTACATTCGGCTACATTTTTAACATGAACGACCTTAGTCACTTTTTCCTCATACTTTGCATTTTCTTTGTTTTCTTGGGTGTTAAAGATAGATTTTTTAAAGTGCTAGAAAATCTAGATGAACAGGAAGAAACAGAAGAGGCCTTAAGCTAAACTTTATCAGAAAACAGAAGTCGGAAGTCAGAAGACAGAAGACCTGTCAGTGTCCTTCGGACCTGACAGTGTCGCTGTGCGCAGGTCGGATCTGACAGTATCGCCAAAAACCTATCATACCCGCACAACGCATGCAGGTCTTTTGTGTCACACAACAACTGCGTAGTTACTCGTCACCTTTCTTGACGCAAATTACACTAATTACGCGAAGGTTTTAGAAATCAACAAAGTTGATTTTTAAAAACACAAAAATTAGCGTATTAGTGTAATTCGCGTTCAAAAAAAACTTGGAGCGAGCAACTTGTGCTGAGAGGAGCCGAAGTAAGCGAGCGACGAGCTCAATACGCGTTTTGCAAAGTCCGTCTTGTAATCCACAAATCTTGGGATGTGGACTCACGATGACCACCTTCCGACTTCTGTTTTCTATCTTCGCAAAAAATCATTACATTTTCTCATGCAACCATTTAAAAAATTCTTGTTATCTTGTTGACATGATTTATGACGACAGCAATATTATCGAAGGATGCCGCAAAAACAAGCACCGTTTTCAGATGGCGCTTTACGATAAATATGCTGCAATGCTTAGGGCTGTGTGTTTGCGATACGTAAAGAATGATGCCGATGCAGACGATTTATTGCAGGAAGGATTTATTAAAATTCTGCAAAATGTTGGAAATTATGTCGAAACAGGTTCTTTTAAAGCATGGATGAAAAGAATAATGGTTAATCAGGCAATTAATTTTCTGAAAAAGAAAAAGCAAATTGAGTTTACCGACTTAACAGGCAACGAGGATTACAACGATGATGAATCGTACAATCCAGAAAAAACCGAAAACAAATTGATTGATGGAAATATTGGTCCTGACAAAATTCTTGAATTGATGAAACAATTACCCGAAGATTACCGAATGGTACTCAACCTTTATGTTATCGATGGCTTTTCACACAAGGAAATTGCCGATCAGCTGGGAATTAGCATCAACACATCCAAATCGCAGCTTTCGAGAGCCAGAAAAGCGTTACTTGACATGGCAAACGAATTACTAACACAAAACAAACTGAGCTATGAAAAACAGTTTTAACGATATCGACAACTTTCTGCACGACAGCTTCGAGGATTTCTCTTCGGAACCTGCGCCAGCTCTTCGGTCAAGCATATCTGCCAAAGTTAGAAAGTTTAACTTTTTTAGATTTAATCCAATGAGCTTCAATATTTTTTATCTGATTGCTTTAATTGTCGGAACAGGAACAATTGTGAGTTTTGCTACTACAGGAAACGATACTTATGTTGCTAAAAATACTGTGTCGCCCGACAAAAACATTTTTGAACTGGAAAATCTCGCCAATCAAACTAATGATGATCAAATATCATCTCATAATTTAACTCCAGAATTTGAATCCATAACAAATAATGAGATAAATAATAATGCACACAAATCAAACATTAGTAAAAAGAATACAGAAATAGAAAATGTCGTTGAAAATCCTATTGCTAGTAATGAAAATCACACCGTTATCGTAGAGGAAAAAACTTCAAACTCACTAAATGACAAAATCATCGTTACCGAAATTTCAACTCCAATCGAAAAAAACATTATTTTTGATACTATTATTGAAGAAGAGAAATCAACAATTATCGACACTGTAAATATTGAAGTCAGAAAAACTGTTGAAATCAAGAGAAAAAGAAAAAGTTTAAAATAATCATGCAACCAATAAAAATTTGATTGTTATTAAGTCAGACAACAAAAATTATAAACGATAAAACTTTAAAATTATGAAAAAGCTGATTACACTACTCACAATTGCACTTTTCTTCACAGCAGTTAATGCTCAGACCGAGTGCGAAGCCATTATTAATGGCACAATGAACGAGACTACTGGAGTTTTTGAAGGACTCTATTATGTAAACGGACAACAAGTTACAGAACCAGCTATGGCAACCTTTAGCTGGACAATTGACAACACAACTCTTGCTGGTCAAATGGTTACTTGGACATTTGAACCTGGCTTACACATGGTTTGTCTTACCGCTTCGGGTTACGGTTGTACATCAACAGTTTGCGACAGCGTTTTTGCAGGCGGACCAATCGACAGTTGCTTTATGTATCTCGACTACGACATCACTATGTGTACAGATGCGAACACCAATGATGGCGCTATCGACATCACTGTTATTGGCGGAACTGCTCCTTATACCTATAACTGGAATACAGGCCAAGTTTCGGAAGATTTAACAAATCTTTACCCAGGCGTTTATACTGTTGCAGTTAATGATGCTGCCCAGTGTGGATTAACTTGGACATTCGAAATTCCTGTTGAGAATAACGATTCTACAATCTACGACACGGTTTTCAACAATCTTTATGCAGGTGCATATTACTATTTCGAAACCGAAGATGATTGCTCTGCGGTTGTTATGGCCGAAGCTTATGGCGGAACAGCTCCTTACACCTACAACTGGAGTAATCAGGCAACTACAAGCTCGTTTGCAGGTGGCTGCGTAGGTGAATTCTACTGTGTTACTATTACTGATGCAGAAGGCGAAACTGCCGAAGCTTGCGTCTTACTTGGGGATAATTACTATGGTCAAGATTCTACTTGGACAGTAAACGATAGTTTAGAAATTGTAATAAACGAATGTTTTGGATATGTTGCAAATGCCTCAATCATCGATTTCATTGTTGAAGATGATTATATTATCGTAACTTGGGAATTCATCGGTGATATGAATAGTGTTACAAACATCACTGTTACTTATTTCTTGCAGGACGTTGTTAGCGAGGGAATTTATATTCTTACTCTTTATGTAAATTGTGGCGACCTAAAAGCAATTTCAGCTTATCAAGATCAAATAATTGTTACAGCAGAAGACATTACTGGAATACAGAATATCATACAGACAATAAATCCTGGTCTATATCCAAATCCTGTAAGCGATGTGCTTAATGTTGAGATAAATTCTACAAATCAGGATGATGTAACAATCTCGATATACAATTATAATGGTCAACAGATTATCTCACATAATAGTAGAATTGAAAACGGAGCCAACACTTCTACAATTGACGTGTCGCAACTTCCAGCTGGATTCTATTTTGTGAAGATTTCTGGAAATCAAACATACGAAACAATGAAATTTGTAAAATAATGTCGGTTAAACCCGATTTAATACTCCTCTGACTTCACGAGGGCTGTTCCAATAGGTTGAGCCCTTTTGGTGTTTAATACGAATGGATATGAGTGCAGGAAAAACATATTGCTTTTTTACAGCTTTTTTAAGCATTGTGTTTCTATTTATATTCGGCACAAGTGGATTTTCGCAAACCGATACCATTAAAATTAAATCGCTAAAAACAACTTATGACACAGTTACTGTTCGCGATACAGTAATCATTTACGACACAATCTGGACAAATCCTATCTTTTCCGAAATAAATTTAGGAGTTTCAGGTTCCTTATTTTTTAATAAATGGCGAAATTTCAACAGCGAAGTCATATCCCTTTTAAATCAAAAAAACTATAGTTTCGGAATTCAATCGGATTTTGCGATAAAACGTTTTACTATTTCTCCTGGAATTTACTTTTCATCGTTTCTGCAATCAGCAAAATTTGGTTTTTCTTACGAGGATATCGATAGTTTAATAAATACCGAAATTGTTACGGAATCGTTTTATGTGCCCGATAGCACTGGCCCATTTTGGGAATATCAAACGTGGACAGAGTGGGTGTTTGATTCTATCGCCAATGATTCTACACTAATTACTTTTATAGATTCAGTATCTTATTATTTAGCAGACAGCACACTAGTAACAACAACAGACACAATCTTTACTACCGAATATGATACTTTAAAAGTTGATACTTCGGCGCTACGTAATATCTCATACAAATACCTCGAAGTCCCGCTAATTTTGCGCTATACATTTTACCAAGGTAAAAAGTTTGAGCTAGATGCAGCAATTGGTTTCGTTGCAGGCTTATTGATAAAAACCGAGTCGTATTATTTCAATTCAGGCATAATCCTACAACACAACAAGGACGACTGCTACAAATTTTTACCATCTTTATGGTTTTCGCTAGCTCTTGACTATCACCTAACCAAAGATTGGCTTATCCGATTAGAACCATACTACAACCCAGGGATTCGCTCTGTTTACAAAACCGAAACCAGTATTACAAAAATTCCCGATCGTTACGGACTTAGGTTTGGAGTGCTGTGGAAGTTTTGACTGGAAGGCCTGTCAGCAGCACAAAAGACCTGTCAGTGTCGATAGACCTGACAGTGTCGTAGCGAGTAGGTAAGAAAAATAACAAATAACAACGGCGCAGCCCTCACGCAAGTAAAATCCAAATCACAATGGATTGTGCAAAAGTTGTTATTTGGAATTTGTTATTTGGAGTTTTAAATTTTGTATATTTGCAATATGGATTATATTATTGAACTCGAAAACAATAATAATATTTTAAGGCTAATGATGGAAATTGAACAAGGAAATATTAGTTTAGATGAAGCAGTTGCTCAAAACATTGATTTACTCAAAGCAATGAAATCCGAAAACGAAGTTGCAGGTTCTGTTTATGCAGCAATTTTACTCGATAAGGCTAAGATTGAACCTATGATCGAAGTAATAAGATTACCTGAACCAGCAGTAGAACAGAAAAATGCTGTTGCAAACAAAACTTCTAATTTCAATGCTTCTTTCAGCGACTTGGTTAACATCTATCCAAACCCAGCAAGCGATTTTGTTTATGTTGAGTATATTTTAACTGATGTAAACAATTATAAATCGGTAAATCTTTACAATGCTTCGGGCAGCTTGATAAAATC
Organism: Bacteroidales bacterium; assembly: GCA_028696755.1. Next base: position 8,441 of record JAQVGK010000077.1, read on the forward strand.
TTATCCAGTTAGCCAAAAAGCAGGATATGTTAAAATTGATGTTACTGGTTTATCTGCTGGTACTTATGTTGTAAGTATTGGAGAAAACGGGGGTAAATATATTAAGCAAATAGTTGTAAAATAAACAAATTATACAGCCGCAAAGAAACCTTTGCGGCTGTATTTAAATCTATTACTATGAAAAAGTGCTTTATTACCATATATATTATTATTGTAAGTACCATTTGTTTTTCTCAAACTCAAACAACTTTTAATTACAATTATCCTTATGAGTACTATTATCATTTATACAATATGTCAATCATTAATCAGCAATATTTCATTGGTGGTGGCATTAAATCTATAGACACCATCTGTGGGCAATGGTGCCAGGGTTTGCATATAACAAAGATTAATCAAGACGGAGTATTTGAGGAAATTAAAACTGTTTCTAAATGCAACTGGTTGCTTTTTAATAGCATTAATAACTTTTATGCTGTTAGCGACAGTATTTTTGTTTTTGCGGGTCAAGAGTTTTCAGACACTAGTCAGCATAATGACCTGTTTTTCTTAAAACTGAATTCAGACTTAGATACCTTAGCTTTTCAGATATTTTATGAAGATACACTTGCAAAACGTGCATGGAATATATGTGAAACAGACAATAATGGTTTTGCTATTATTGGTAGTATTGATTCTACAAGGTCGGAATATTTAACGCCTGAGATTGTAAGAGGACAAATTCTTTTAATAAGTCTTGACAGTTTGGGAAATCAAGAATGGCTTAAATCATATGTAATAACAAATGATATTGGACTTGGCACATGGCAATCAGGTAGGCATATAATTCAAACATGGGATAGGGGTTTTATAGTTGCTGGTTTAACATATAACTTTTCAAGTAATGATTTTTTATCTTTCATTATGAAAGTTGACAGTCTTGGTAATTATAAATGGAAACGATTCTTTTCGGCTGCTCCAAATGACGCCCCAGATATTATGGATATTATGGAAACCAAAGACTCGTGTTATGTAATTTGTGGAGCAAAAAACTATGGTGAGGTATTTGGGGGATTGTACCCTTATGATGGGTGGCTGTACAAATTTGACACATACGGGAATTATAAATGGGAAAAAACATACAGAGAATATTATCCTAATTCAGGCGATTGGCGCGATACTATTTACTGCTATTTTTACTCAATGGCTGAGTTGGAGGATGGTAGGATTGCGATTACAGGTCAGGTTAGAAAAGATCAAATTGGAGCTTCAGCCACAACCCCTTTTATGTATCTATTAACACCCCAGGGAGACACTATCTTTTCAAAATACTTTTGTTTGTATCCTCCAGAACATCCTGATTGGGTTAACGAGTCTTTTCCAAACAAAATACTTTGCACAGAAGATGGCGGCTTCGCAATTGGAGGTTGGGGATATAACAGAGAATGGAATGAATTCGAAGAGCACTGGGACATGGCAGAACGCATTTTTCTTATAAAAACCGACAGCCTCGGCAACGATGGCGTTGTAATAAGTTACAAAGGTAACACTACAGTTATAGATGATTTTAAACTTGAAATTTATCCAAACCCAGCTACAAATGAGTTTAATTTTGAGCTACCAACAGAGTTTAAAAACGATATTCTCGAAATATACTCCACAAACGGTGCTGTAATATACCAACAAAATGTACAATCTGGCACCAATAAAATTGATATTGAGAGTTTGCCAGTGGGAATGTATTTGGTAAGGATAAGAGGTGCGAATTTGTATGGAAAGTTTGTGAAAGAATAAATGGGGGAAATCACAAATTACAAATTAC
>JAQVGK010000078.1 GCA_028696755.1 Bacteroidales bacterium
CAAAGGCAACAACAAGAATTGGCAAAATTGTCTTTCTATTCAGTTTTTTTAAATTCTTCAGCGCAAATGGCAGCAAAACCACAAATGCCGATAACATTCTGATCGACGACACTTGCCAAAAGTTAAAACTCCTCAGGCCTTGTTTCATGAAAATATACGAGCCACCCCAAATCAATGCTAGTAGGAAAAGCATCAGCCAAGCACTAAAGTCTTTGTTTTTCATTGTTCGATTCACTCTTGTAGGAATAGTTATATTTGCTAAAATTTTATGGTACAAAAATTGAATATCAAAACTAAGAAAAAAAAATTGACAATAAATTATTTTTTCACAAAGTAAACCAAATGATAATAATTCAGTTTTATAACTATGAAAACTAAAATTTTAACAATATCAATAATAGCAGTTCTATTACTAAGTGCACGTGAACTCGACGCTCAGGTTTTCAAATTGCCGAAATATTACCGTCAGAGTTTTAATGTTGACAGTCTGGTAAAAAACACTCCCGACGGACTTATTTTATTTCCGGAGATAAACGTTTATCCGCATAAGCAACCCAGAACAAAACGCGAGCAAAAGAATTACGAAAAGCTTGCTCGAAATTTCATCAAAGTATATCCTTATGTTTGTGAAATCTCAAATACCTATATGAACATTGACGACACTCTAGCAATGTTTAAAAACGACTCTGACCGAGATAAATACCTTAAAGTTCGCGAAGCACAGATTATGAGACACTACAAGCCAGTGCTAAGTAAGTTTACATTATCTCAAGGAGTTTTAATGGTTAAGCTAATGGACAGAGAAAGTGGAAGCACTGCTTATCAGATTGTTGATGAATTAAAGGGTTCGGTAACAGCTTTCTTTTGGCAGAGTTTTGCTCTTATGTTTGGCAATAATCTAAAGACCGAATATGATGCAACTGGTGATGATATCGAAATTGAATATCTGGTAAAACGCTACAAGGATAAAACTCTTTGATAAGATAATGCAAATTTATATTCTTAGAAATTATCTTCGACCACTAAGCTAAGGATTTCGGTCATTGTTCTTCCAATTGTTCTAATCTGTTTTGGCACAATACTTTCGGCCGACATTCCCGGAATTGAATTTACCTCAAGAAAATATGGTGTTCCCTTTCTAATAATATAGTCGATACGAACAATCCCCTTACACTCTAGCTCATCATAAATCTGAGAACTAAATGCTTGAACGGCTTCTGTTTCATCTTTAGATATTCGTGCAGGAGTAATTTCTTCGGTTAACTCGGGAGTATATTTTGCTTCGGTATCGAAATAATCATTTTTTGTGGAGATTTCGGTAACAGGAAAAATAATTTCTTCTTTCTCGGTTTTTAGAACACCGCAAGAAACTTCGACACCTCCGATAAATTCCTCAACAATAATTGTATCATCTTCTTCGCAAGCAGCATTTACAGCATCGATAAAATCTTCTTTCTTATAAACCTTAGTAACACCATAGCTTGATCCTGCAGTATTTGGTTTAACAAAACAAGGCAGACCAATTTCGTTTACTATTTCGTCAACATCGAAGCCCTGACCATCATATAACACAACAGATTTTGCCAGATTTACTCCAGAACCGCTGAGCATTTTTTTACAAGCTACTTTATTAAAAGTTACTGATGATGCAAAAACACCACAGGCAGAGTAAGGAATTCCCAATAAATCGAGCCAACCTTGAACTTGGCCGTCTTCTCCAGGCGAACCATGCAGCGCGATGTATGCAAAGTCAAACTTTACCATTCCTTCTGGGGAGATAAACGAAAAATCGTTCATGTCAACTGGATATTTTTGCTCGTTCTTCACACAAAACATTCCGTTAAGGTTTACCTCAACCAAAAAAGCATTGTATAAAGATTTATCAAGGCTGTTGAGTATCTGATTTCCAGAATTCAGACTTATTTTTCTTTCGGAAGTGTATCCACCTGCTAGCACTGCGATGTTTCTCATAAATAAGAATTTGAATTATTTTTTTCTAATTTTTAATTTCTGACCTATTCTTAAGCTTGATGCACTTGTAATTCCATTGTTTTTCATAAGCATATCAACCGTTACACCTGGATATTTCTGACAAATTCCATAAGGAGTATCTCCCGACTTAACAGTATAATATTCCCATGCAGGATCGAGAGGCTCCTCTTTAACTGTATTTGTTTGTGGGTTGATGCCATTCATTCTTTGTTTCTCGTCGTAGGTCAAACTATTTACAACCTTGTACTTAGACTCGAGTGCAGCAGGAACGTAAACTTTAAGCACTTGACCAACACCAATATTATTACTGGCTAGTCCGTTCCATGCTTTTAACTGAGCAACTGTAACACCATACCATGATGAAATTAGCCCAACAGCATCGCCCGATTTTACTGTGTAAGAAAGGGCAACTGTTCCTTCGGGCTGCGTTGCAGGGACGATAGTTTCCACGTATTTTTCGTCGGGTTTATAAACGTATTTTTGTGGATTAAAGAATAAAGTATCGCGGAATTTATAAATCGAATCTTCGAGTTCGATAAATTTACTTATATACTGCCTTCTCATTCTTAACGGATAAGCTTTTGTTTTGGCTGGAACAATATCAAGTTTATACTGAGGATTAAGATCACGACTTTCGCCAACTGAAATACCCAGAACAGAGTCGAGCTGAGCAAAGTGCAATTCTTTAGTAACCATCACAGTATCAACATCTTCGAAAAACTCTATTTTTTCGGGTTTATAGCCATGAGAATCGGCATAAGTAAACAGATAAACTATCGAAATAAATCCAGGAACATAATTTCTAGTCTCATTAGGTAGGTATGGGTACAAATCCCAATAGTTTGCCTTTCCTCCAGCTCTGCGGATTGCATTATTTATAGTCCCTGGTCCAGCGTTATAGGCAGCTAGAGCAAGTGTCCAATCGCCGTATGTTTGGTAAAGGCTCTTTAGATATCGACAAGCAGCATCTGTAGATTTTACTGGATCCATGCGTTCGTCAACAAAAGAATTAATTTCTAGTCCCATGCCAAGACCAGTTTTATACATAAACTGCCATAGGCCAACCGCACCAGCTGGCGATTTAGCTCGAGGATTTAATGCGGATTCAATAACTGGCAAATATTTAAGCTCGAGTGGAATTCCATAAGCATCAAGTTTTTCTTCAAAAAGTGGAAAATATTGATGTGATAGTCCGAGAAATTTTGGAGCAATCCATCTCCCATTTTTTACATACCTGTCGAGATAGTTCTGAACATTTTTATTGTAAGCAAGATCTATTGGAGTAGCAATTTTTTTAATTCTTTCGGCATATACCGAATCTGGCAAATCAGTATTAAAAGTATATCTTTCGGACGGAGAAAGAAATGTAATTGTGTCGCGACCGGTATAATAATACCACGAAAGTAAAAGGCTGTCGAGATGATCGGCCATATTATAACCGTCGTTTTTTCTGACTAGTATCGAATCGTTGTCGGCCTGCGCCAGACTGTTGAAGCTTATAGCAATCAGAAATATTACAAAGAACTTTTTCATTTTCTAAAACTTTAGTGTGCAGGTGATACCGGTAACCGGTGCAGGGTTTTGCATTCCTGGCTTAACTGTAGGAACTAAACGTAATGTTAGATCATCACTTATATCAAAATCGAATAAATTTGCGTCAACATTTGCATCCACAATCTGAATTGCGTAAAAAGCAACAACTCCAAGGATACAGAGATCGCGCTGCTTACGGTAATCATCCATCAAATTAATAAGTGCTTGTTTATTAAAATTGGGATAATTGTTAGGTTGGTTATTGTCGAGAAGTATGTAAGCATTTTTATACTCATTAAAAGCCGACTGATTTTGCCAGGCTAAATAACCAAATGTCCCTATTCCGGCGTAAACAATCGGAATCTTCCAGTACTTTTTGTTGTAAGCCTGACCAAGCCCAGGTAAAACTGCTGAGTAGATACTTGCCTTTCGGGGAGAATGGTACGATGGATCCTGCTTTTCGGCCTTTTGTGCAATTGATAGCAAAGGGAAAAGCAAAAAAACAAGTATCAGATATTTATTTTTGTTCCAACTCAAAATTTTAGATGTTTATTTTATCAAGCAGGGCAATGATTCTTTCTAATTCGTTATCGTTTTTGAACGGAATTACAATTTTACCATTACCTTTTGCCGAACGTTTAAAATCAACATTTGTTGCAAAACAAGACGAAAGATGTTGTTGTAGCTGCATATAATCTTCGGCAGTAGCAGGAACTTTCTTCTTAGTTTTTTTAGTTTCCAGTTTCTCTTCAGCGCTTAATTCTCTTACGATATCTTCAACTCTACGAACAGAGAAGTCATATTTAAGAATCTGATCATAAATCATCAACTGGGTTTCATCATCTTTAAGCGCAAGAAGGGCACGAGCATGTCCCATAGTAATTTTCTCGTCACGAATTCCAAGCTGAACTTTAGCCGGAAGATTTAACAGACGGGTATAATTAGCCACAGTAGAGCGTTTTTTCCCAACACGCTGACTAAGCAAATCTTGTGTGAGATTACATTCATCCATCAAACGTTGGTATGATATAGCCACCTCAATGGCATTAAGATCTTCGCGCTGAATATTTTCTACAAGAGCCATTTCGAGCATTCCTTGATCGTGGGCACTTCGAATAAAAGCAGGAATTTGTTTTAGCCCAGCGAGTTTAGATGCTCTTAAACGTCTTTCGCCAGAAATAAGTTGATATTTTCCGTTATCGAGACTTCGTACAGTAATTGGCTGAATAACACCAAGCTCGCGAATAGAATCGGCAAGTTCGTTTAATGCTTCTTCATCAAAAGTTGTTCGAGGCTGATATGGATTTGCCTCAATGAGATTTAAGTCAATTTCGTTTGGCTCACGTGTTTTTACCGCATTTTGTGCTGATGAAGTATCAATCAGTGCATCTAATCCTCTACCCAAAGCGTTTTTCTTTGCCATATTAATTAATAATTTTTTCTTCTTCGTTTAATTTTGTCATTTTATTTCTCTGCAACAACTCGCGGGCTAAATTAAGATAATTTGTTGCTCCCTTAGAAGTTACGTCATAGTCAAAAATTGTCTGCCCAAAACTTGGAGCCTCGCCAAGCTTAACATTTCGGTGGACAACTGTTTCGAAAACCATATTATCGAAATGCTTTTTCACTTCTTCGAGAATCTGATCCGACAACCTTAATCTGGCATCATACATAGTCATGATAAAACCTTCGATGTCTAATTCGGGATTCAAATGCCCCTGAACGATACGAATAGTGTTTAATAGTTTGCCCAAACCTTCGAGAGCAAAATACTCGCATTGAACAGGAATCAGAACAGAATCCGAAGCCGTAAGTGCATTAACAACAATTAATCCTAGAGATGGAGAACAATCAATAAGAATAAAATCGTAATCATCCTTAATTTTCTCGAGAATCAGCTTAAGCACTTTTTCACGATTTGGCAACTCTAGCATTTCGATTTCGGCACCAACAAGGTCGATATGACTTGGTAAAAGGAATAAGCCAGGAATGCTGCACGATAAAATCACATTACGAGGATCTTCATCCCTAATAAGTGTTTCGTATAAACCGGTACGAACATTTCTAACATCAAAACCCAATCCTGAAGTTGCATTAGCCTGTGGATCTGCGTCAACAACAAGCACTTTATATTCGAGCACTGCCAGACTAGCTGCCAGATTTATAGCAGTTGTAGTTTTTCCAACTCCGCCTTTCTGATTTGCCAGTGTTATTATCTTTCCCATCTGAGATTTTTTTTAATTCAAGTCCCAAAAATACTATTAAAAAGCATAAATTTTTGTGTTGTGAATTGTGACTTTTCAACATTATTAACAATATTTTGAAAAATAGGAGCTATTAGTCTGATTATCTGACAGTTACAAATGTTAATTGTTAATATTTTCTAGAAATAAAATTAAATCATTAATAGTATTGATTTCTTGCGGCAAAGAATGGTGGTAGTACTTCTCAACAAAATCGTAAATCTCCCCTCGATTATACACATTATTTTTATTGTCTGTTCTCACTTTTAAATGTTTGTCGCCCGCAACAACAAAGTAACCGTGAAAAAATTTGCCAGCGGTTTTGCATGCACAAGTCTTAAACTGAAATTTGGTTTCGGCAATTACAACACTATCGCCACCCAGCACTTTCCCGAAACTCCAAGTTTCCATTCCATAGTTTTCCTCATCGAAAAACATACTAACAAAAGCAAAGTCATCGCCTTGGATAAGTTTAACTTCTTCGGGGATAAGAATTCTCACTTTGCCAGAATCGCCAATGTGTTTAGCTTTAATAAAAGTGTAATAGGTCGAATTTTTGGGTTTCACCATTAATTCTTCGGAAAAATCGTCGAAATAAACCACACTTGCCTTATGCCATTTTTCGGTGGAATTGCAAGCGGCAACGATAAAAACAATAAATACTAAAGTTGCTGCCAGAAGTTTATTCGAAATCTTCTTCAATATCGACATTTAGTTCAGTTTTCATTCCCAGCATTTTTAGTGCGGCAATAGCGGCCTCGTCGCCTTTATTACCATGCTTTCCTCCTGCCCTATCTAATGCTTGCTGCTGGTTTTCAGTTGTTAATACTCCAAAAGCGACTGGCACACCAGTTTCTATATTAACTTTCATTATTCCTTCGGTAACACCAGCACAAACAAAGTCAAAATGGCGTGTTTCGCCCTGAATAACGCATCCAAGACAAATAACTGCATCAACGGTGGTGTACTCAATAAGATAACGAGCGGCCAGAGCTAACTCGAAACTTCCTGGCACCGATTTTAAAATAATATGTTCATCTCCATAACCGTATTTTTTTAAAGTTGCAATTGCGCCTTCGGCCATAGCCGCTGTAATCTCCTGATTCCATTCAGAAACTGCTATCCCGATAAAAAACGGGTCGTTAGGATTTTGAACTGCTATTCCAGTTTCGGAATACTGCGATAAATTTTTTAGTGAACTTGCCATAGTGATAAAAAAACGGGGCTTAAAGCCCCATATTGTGTTTTGATGTTATAATTTCATTTCGCATCTCTTGATATACTTTTCAATCTCTCTTTGTTGCGGAGTGTTGTAGTATTCCTTTTCGATTCTCTTATAAATATCCAGTGCTTGCTTGTAATCATTCTTAAGTTCGCAAGTGCGACCAGCTTTCATAAGAAATACCGGAGACAAGAATTCGTTATTAGCAGCCTCGGCAGCTTCCAAATAAAATTTTAAAGCTTCATCAATATTGCCAAGTTCCATATTTGCATCACCAATAAGAGCTATTGCCATAGAACCAACCATTGGGTCTTTTCCAGCATCAAAATCTTCGAGTTCGCTAATTGCAGATTCGAAATCGCCAAGTCTCATGTAACATACACCAGCATAATATCTTGCAGCATTTCCCATTGGAGTGCTTCCGTAATCATCAATAATTTCGATAAAACCAGGATAAACACCATCACCGTTTAAAGCAAGATTAAAAGAATCCTTCTCAAAATAATATTCAGCTTTAAACGACTCCGACCAAGCTTCCTGAATACGAGGCTCGCGAACAAATTTAAAGTAAGCTATAACTCCAAGTACAACAACAAGAATAGCACCCAAACCATATAAGAACGCTTTCTGATGTGTTTCGATAAAGTTTTCGGCACGACTTAATGCTGATTCAACCGACTTGAAACCATCGTTTTCCGGAGTATTTTTCTTATTTTTTGCCATAATCCAATTAAAATTTCAAAATTAAGGCTGCAAAGTTAATTTTTTTAATCGAATAATTAATAATATAGAATATTTTTTTTTAGTATCGCATCCCCACAATCCTAATAATGAGTATTTGCAAGCAATTACACAAATTTTAAGAGAATAAATTAAGTTCAAAATGATGATTTTTTTAACAATCAATGAACATTAGAATTAAAAACCATAGTAAAATAATATCTTTACAAGCTAAAATTTGAGAAAAATATGAAAGCTGCCGAAACTCCGTTAATGAAACAATATTATAACATTAAGGCTAAACACCCTGATGCAATATTGCTTTTTAGAGTTGGTGATTTTTACGAAACTTTTGAAGAAGATGCCGTAAAAACAAGCTCGATTCTTGGAATTACTCTTACCAAAAGAGCCAACGGAGCAGCGAGCTATATTGATCTGGCAGGATTTCCTTACCATTCGCTCGACACATATCTTCCAAAACTTGTGCGTGCTGGTCAACGTGTTGCCATTTGCGAACAACTCGAAGATCCTAAAATGACAAAGACCATCGTAAAGCGTGGTATCACCGAATTGGTAACACCTGGTTTATCGATGAACGACAATGTACTCGAACAAAAAGAAAATAACTTTCTGGCATCGGTGTATTTTGGCAAACAACTTACCGGAATTGCCTTTGTAGATATTTCTACAGGCGAATTTTTAGTGTCGGAAGGAAATACAGAGTATGTGCAGAAGCTTATTCAGAGCTTTAAACCAAAGGAAATTATTTTCGAGAAAAATAAGAAGAAAATCTATCAGGAAATATTTAGAGACAACTTTATAAGTTTTGGCTTCGACGACTGGGTTTTTACAATTGAAAATGCTACCGAAAAACTCAATAAGCAATTTCGCACAACTACTTTAAAGGGTTTTGGAATTTCGCACATGGAATCGGCAATAATTGCTGCTGGAGCAATAATTGATTATCTTGATTTTACTCAGCACATTGCACGGGAACATATTCGCAATTTATCACGCATCGATGAAAGTCGTTTTGTGTGGCTCGACAGATTTACTATTCGCAATCTTGAAATCTTTGGAACATATAACGATGGCGGCAAAAGTCTGGTAAACATCATTGACAATACAATCACACCAATGGGTGGACGTTTAATAAAAAGATGGTTGAGTCTGCCTTTGAAAAAACTTTCGGATATAAACGAAAGACTTGATATTACCGAATACATTATTGCAAATGAAGAGTTTAGAAATACTATTCACGAACAACTTGTTCAGATTAGCGATATCGAAAGATTAGCATCGAAAGCCGCCGTAATGAGAATTGGTCCGCGCGAAATGCTTGCTTTACGAAATTCATTAACCGCAATAAAACCACTTGCATTGGCTTGTTCTAATTCGGAAAATGCAGATGTGAAAATTCTTGGCGAAAAGTTTAATTTTTGCGAAGAACTTGCGGAAAGAATTACCAAAGAAGTTAACCCCGAGTGCCCTTCATTATTAAATCGAGGCAATGTAATTGCAGCAGGTGTTTCCGAAGAATTAGACGAGCTTAGAGCAATTTCCAACGGAGGAAAAGATTATCTCGAAAATCTTGAAAAATCGGAAAGCGAACGTACCGGAATTAGTTCCCTAAAAGTGGGATTTAACAATGTGTTTGGCTATTTTTTCGAGGTTAGAAATACTCACAAAGATAAAGTTCCCGAAGAATGGGTAAGAAAGCAGACTCTTGTTTCGGCCGAGAGATATATCAACGAGGAACTAAAACATTACGAAGAAAAAATTCTTGGTGCCGAAGAAAGAATTCAATCGATCGAAAACCAGTTGTTTAACGATTTAGTCTTATTTACAGGGGAATTTACCGGTGCAATTCAAGAAAATGCAGCTCTTGTTGCAAAAATAGACTGTTTGCTATCGTACGCCGAAACAGCAAAGAAGAATAGTTATTGCAAGCCCTCTATGAATGATGGAAATGCAATTAATATTAAAGATGGTCGTCATCCAGTAATTGAAAAACAGCTTGCATTTGGTGATGAATATATTCCGAATGATGTTTATTTGGATGATAAGGAAACACAAATTATGATGATTACTGGTCCGAACATGGCTGGTAAATCGGCATTGCTGCGACAAACAGCTTTGATATGTATAATGGCTCAGATTGGATCTTATGTTCCTGCTTCTGCCGCCGAGCTTGGCATCGTCGATAAAATATTTACCCGCGTCGGAGCTTCCGACAATATTTCGATGGGGGAATCAACTTTTATGGTCGAAATGCTAGAGGCAGCAAGTATTATGAACAATCTTTCGCCCAAAAGCTTGATTTTACTCGATGAACTTGGACGTGGAACCTCAACTTATGACGGAATAAGCATTGCTTGGGCGATTGCAGAATATATCCACGAACATCCAGCAGCAAAAGCAAAAACACTTTTCGCCACGCATTACAACGAACTAAACGAAATGGAAAAATCCTTT
>JAQVGK010000079.1 GCA_028696755.1 Bacteroidales bacterium
TTTAAAACTCGGTAAAATTCTTTTAAGCCCTCATCAGGCGAAACAAAGTTGCGAATTCCAAAGGATACAGTTATTAAATCGGCATATTGGTCGGCGAGTGGCATTGATTCGGCGCCAGAGACAATAAATTGAGCATCGGCAACTTTAGTCTTTGCAATTTCGAGCATATTTGGAGATGGATCGACAGCAATATATTTTGTCGCATTTAATTTCTGCAAGTTTACAAGCAAATCGCCTGTTCCGCTCGCAACATCAACAATGGTTTCGTATTTCCTGAAAGAAAGTATTTTTACAAATTTCCTACGCCAGTTTTTATCCATAGAAAACGAGAGACGATGATTTAGTTTATCGTAAGTAACGGCTATGCCGTCGAACATTTGCGGCGTATTCTCTTTTAGTATTTCCATTAAAATCGTAAAGAAACTAACGTCTTTTTATATCAAGATAGGTTGGTAAATGGTCGCTAAATCCTCCATGATATTTGAATCCGATATATGTTCTATTTACCTGCTGACCAGTATATTTTTCGTCTGGTTCGAGCATAAAATCTGCGTTAAAAATGTAAGCGTCGTCAGGACTAGTGTATATCGCGCCCTTATTGTCAAGTAAACCTCCCGAAACAATTATCTGATCTAAGATCCCCCATTGTCCCTGATACTTATGCGAGCCCTGCTTTTTTACTGTTTCGATATAATACGACATGTTATACAATTTGTCTGATACAATTTTATCGTAACTTGTCTGTGCTTTTAACGATTCTATCACACTTCTATCGGTAGGATGATCGTTTAAATCGCCCATAATAATAATATTTGCCTCAGGATTTATTTTAAAAATAGAATCTGTTGCATCTTTAACCATTTTTGCGACAAACATTCTTTTCTCTTCGGTTTCGAGCTGCCCACCCCAACGCGATGGCCAATGATTAACAAAAACGTGCAGTGTGTCACCTTGATCTGTAACTCCACAAGTGTAAAGTATATCACGTGTTGTCCCACTGCCAATATCTTTAGGCCATGTCACCTTTATTGGTTTGTGCGAAATTGGTGTAAACAATTCGCTGCGGTACAAAAGCGCTACGTCAATACCACGAGCATCTGGTGATTCGTAGTGAATAATTTTGTAATCGGATTTATACAAAGGTGTATAATTTAGCAATCCATCTAGGACCTTGCGATTTTCGACTTCGCACAAACCAACAAGCATTGGTAAATCCCATCCTCCTACAGCAGTAATTACTTTATAAATATTAGTCAGTTTAAGCTTATATCTACTTTCAGACCAATATCGATCGCCTTCAGGTAAAAATTCGTTATCGTTTTTCTCCGGATCATCCTCAGTATCAAACAAATTTTCAACATTGTAAAACATTATTCTGTATCCAGAATTAACAGCTTCCGAATCATATTTAACTGCAGTGGTTTCTTTCTCTCCTTTACAAGAAAAGATTAGAACAGAAATCAAAGCAAGAAAAAACAAGCTATATTTAGTCTTCATAAAAACTTTTTTCAAAGTTAAGAAAAAATTGCTTGCAACGCTTATTTCAGATAATAAAAAAAGGCGAAGGCTAAGGTGGAGGCTGAGGTGAAGGCTGAGGCTAAGGTGGATTTATGCTGGGTTAAGCATACTGCAATTTGCAATCAGTAATCAGTAATCGGTAAAATTTGCAGGGTATAGCATCTTGCTTTTTTTGTAAGCGGGAATCGGTAATCGTTAAATTTGCATGGATATAGATTGCAGCTATTTTGTGATCTGCGGTTGGTAATAAGAAATTAGTCATCGGTAAATTTATTACTAATTACAAATTACTGATTACTGATTACTGATTACTGATTACTGATTACTGATTACCGATTACCGATTACAAATTAAAATTCCCTACTCCTGCCTCTCAAAAGCTCCCAAGTCGGGTTTTCCATCGTTAAGGCGACTATTGCCATATTGGTCAAGAGGGACGAGTTCTCCAATGCTAAATCTTCCTGCGTCTTTTGCAGGAGAGAGTGTGTCGAGCTCGTAATCGAAAGGCGAAATTGTTTCCTTGAATTTTGGATTTTCGTTCCAGATATTGTCAATAAAATAATCGCTGGCTTCTAAATCTTCGTATTCTTTATATTTGATTAAGCAATTGTCGAATCTAAAATTTGACATTGCACCAGTGGCAAGATCAAGCTCTATTTCATCCTCGCGTGAGCCATAAATAAGACAATTGCCGAAATATGCATCGGTAAGATCGTAGAAATTAACCCTGGTTATGCCCATCTCATCCTTATATGTATAATAATTTCTTAATGATATTTGAGGCGTCTGCCTATTTCCAACCCAATAATTTGCAAAAGTACAATGAATAAACGAATAGTCTCCTCCTAACATAAAAGCATTGTATTGCCCACTATTCGCAAAAACGCAGTTTTCGGCATAAACTGCTGCATCAGGAGCGTAAAGACCAATAATTTTAGAATTCTCAATATTTGTATTTTTGAGAACGACTGTTGGAATGCCAGGTGTCACGCATGAATCTACTTCAAGCCCGATAATTGCATTCTTTATATCGCAGTTATAAATCTGATTGTTTGCTGAGCCGCGCAATAATCTGATACCACCCAAAATTCCCGTAGTATTACCATTTCCATCATCGAAAAACGGACCCCATTGCCCTGCAATTTCTGAATAATATTCTTCTAACCTGTCATTTGTAAACAAAACTCGATTTGACACCTCTCCAGCAACATTAAGTGATCCTCCTACAAATAAACCAGCTCCTCTGTGAAAATAGATTTTAGTCCCAGCCTCTATTCTTAGCTCTGCATCAGAATCAACTATTACGGTACCATAAACAAGGTGAGGTTTGTCGTTAGTCCAAACTGTATTATCATCAATAACACTGTATGGCAATTTATAACCAGAGATTTCTAATGTATCAGTAGGAAAATATAGATGAACATTTTGACCAAAAGCTACCAATTTCACATTTTGCTGATTACCATTAGAAATGAACATTACAGAATCCTCTTCTACCAAATCGTTAATTCCGGGATTGATTGTAACTTCAACAAAGATAAAAATCGAATCGCCGGGAGCAAGTTCGTAGTCGTCGAGTCGGTCAACGGGATAACCGTCGATATTTAAACGGTAAACAGAGTTCTCGCCACGAGCCAGATAAATTTTATCAATCTTTATTGGTTTTGTTTTGTTCGAATTCTTTATGGTAAAATAATTAGTTGCACTTCCGACACTCGTAAAGACAGTATCGAAATGAACGGTATCTGTTGAGAACAAGAGTTTGTCGCCAGAATCAGTAGTAAAATTATCTTTTTGGCAGGAATAGGTAATTATCATCAAAACTATTCCAGAAAGTATGGCAATTGTTATTGCAATTTTTTTAATCATCAGCACAAAATTTTTCCTATAACGCAAAACATGCCCTCTTATTATCAGAAGAAAGCATGTAAAATTGCAATTATCTAATAAGTGTTACAGTTCCGCTTTCTTCGTGAGGTTTACCTGTAAAGTCGACAAAACTAGCATACCACCTGTACATACCGTTTGTAATAACTGGATCGCCTTTAGATTCGTCGCCATCGTGCGAACCATCCCAGGCCATACGATAAGGATTTTCGGCATCCCATGTTGTTGTTTCAAACACCTTAGCTCCAAATCGGTCGTAAACCACCAGATAGAACTGTGATTTATCAATTCCATGTCCAATTACATAGAAAAAATCGTTAAGTCCATCGCCGTTAGGAGTAAAAGCATCAGGAGCATAGAAAGCATACTCGTCATGTACACGAATCTTTTTCGAGATTGTATCAAGACACTCGTATTGGTTTTGTGCAACAAGTTTTATTTCATATTCACCAATGGCATCGTAAGTATGAATCTGTGGATCAGTAGTCCACATGCTTGTAAAACCATCACCGAAATCCCAAAAGTATGTTGTTGCACCATCCGAATAATTGGTAAATTCAACTCTTGCATCAAGAATAGATACTAACTCGGGTAAAGCAGTAAATTCGGCACGAGGAACAGGGTGAATAAAAATCATGTTATTATAGGTACGTGTTCTTTTGCAACCAAATTCAGACCAAACGGTAACAGCAACATCATAAGTTCCTGTCTCGGTATAGGTATGAGCAGGATTTTTCTGAACTGAGAATCCTCCATCGCCAAAATCCCAAAGATAAGTCTGACCAAAATCGGGTGTAGTTTCGGTAAACTGGAACACTCCGTGAGGACAAGAACTAGTTTTATCGGCAAAGAAAGCAGCTTGAGGTAGAGGATGAACAACTACATAAATGGAGTCTTTATCGGTTGGCGAACCACAATTGTCGGAAACTGTGAAACTGTAAAATCCAGTCTCTTGTGGAGCAAATGTGTATGGCATATTAACTATTCCAAAATTATCTCTCCTTATCGTGTAAGGTCCACCATTTCCACCTTCGATATCCATTTCAACAGTAATTGTTTCGCCAATACAAATATCATCTAGATTAGTATTTGTTCCCACAATATCAATAACGGGATTAACATTTACTGTTATATTTTGGATTGGTCCAAAGCATCCATGATCATCGGTGACAACAAGCTGATAAGAGGTGGTAATATCAGGACTTACCGTTAACGAAGAACCGTACCAATATGTATTATCACTACCAATCCAAGTAAAATCGTATCCGCTCGAATGTTCTACCGTACCTCCTGTAGCAGCTACAAACGTGTTAAAGGTTTCGCCAATACATATTGTTCCTCCCCAGGCAGTTGTAACAAAAATTGCTTCTGGTTGATCAACAAAAGCCATTGCAACATGTTCGCACCCATTGGCGTCGCTAACAGTAACGTAATAATAGCCATATCCGAGAGCTAGCGAATCTTGAGTCATTGCATTACTCCACTGATACTGATAGAAACTACCAAATTCGTTTGTAAATGGCACTCCACCAATAACATCAACTTCGGCAAAACCATCATTATAGCCCCAACATGAGGCTGGTCCAGAAGTCATACTTAAATAAATTGTATCAGGTTCAGATATAGAGAAGTTAGCTGATCCAGTACATTCATATATATCTGTTAATGTTACTGAGTAATCACCAACGCAAAGATCTTCCCAATAGTCGGTTGTGCTTCCCCAGCTGTATTGAAATGGAGGAATACCACCGTCGATATCGAGCACAGCACTTCCTTCACAAACTCCGTGGCAAAGCACATTCTCAACATCAACGTTAATTACGATAGGTTGACTAACGATAACTGTTACCGATTGAGCAGGGAATGTACACATATTGGCATCGTAAACAGAGACTGTGTATTGAGTTGTATTTGGTGGACTAACGATTCTATCTGGAGTATTTATACCAGGCTCGTTCCATGAGTATATGTAAGGTTCAACTCCACCAAATACCGTTACGTGCAATTCGGCTTGTTCGCCAAAACAAATCCCATCTGGTTGATTTAGTGCATAAGTAAAAATTGGAGGATTTTCGACAAATGTGGTAGCATAACCAGTACATCCATTATCGTCTGTAACTGTTACGGCATAATTCCCAGAAATCAAATGATCCATAGTTTCGCCTTGAATAGCGCCATTCCATTCGAATTCGTAAGGAGCTGTACCGCCGGTGGCAATCGCAGTTACTTTACCATCGTTAAAATCATGACAAGATATATGCTCTGTTGTAATGCTTACCGAAACAGCTGGTACTTCGGTAACGGTAACACATTTTACCAACTGACAGCCACTGTTTAAATCCGTAGCTGTTAAACAATAGTTTCCTGCCGCTGGAATTTGAATACCTGGGCTTATTGCACCAGTTGACCACTCATACATAAATGGGCCAGTTCCAGTTATTAAATTAAACTGAGCAGATCCAGTACTTCCTGTACAAATAGTAGGAGTATAATTTACGCTAAAATCGAAATCAGCATCAACCAAGGTATAAGATGACTCGTCGGAGCATGTACCATAAGTAGCTGTAACTGTGTAAGTTCCTGGAGTAGTCAAAGTTATGCTTTGTAAGTTAGAACCTCCAGTCCACAAAAATGTACAATCTCCAGGATTAGCACCCATAACATTTGCAGTTGCAACAACAGGTTCTGTACAAGGATTGCCAGTTGTAGTAACAGCAACAGCAAAGTTTGCAAGCGCATTGATTGTGAAGTTTATAATTGTATCCCCACAAGCTGCGTCATCTGTAACAGTTACTGAATATGGACCTGCAGCAAGGTTAGAAGCTGTTGCTCCATTTGTTCCGTTACTCCATGCTATTGTAGGATTTCCATTACAAGATGAGTTTACGGTGATTGTTGCTGAACCTTGTTGCCCACAACCATTATCAACTGTATTAAGAGTAACTGATAATTCTTCTGGTTCTGGTTCAAGAAACGAGGCAGCAATACCAAAAGTACACAGTGAAGTTCCCGCTTCGTAACTAA
Organism: Bacteroidales bacterium; assembly: GCA_028696755.1. Next base: position 6,430 of record JAQVGK010000079.1, read on the forward strand.
ATCCATCCATTGCTAACACATATTGTCCAACTGGAAGATTATTTGAATAAATAACTGTCCCTGTTCCTTCCTCACAATTGTAGTAGGTCGTTGAATTAGGTGGTGTGCTTGTTGGGCCGCCACCAATTCCATTGCATGTTGCTCCATCCCACGCATAAACAGCAAACTGAATTGTTGGTTCTTCTGGGATCAACCCTTGTACGTCATTTGCCCAACATTGTCCGAATTCTATTTCTATTGTTACTGGTTGAGGATCGGTTGGAAGCACCTCAAATGAATAAAAAACAACATTATCAGTACTTGTCCATCCACAAGCATCTGGTGCCTGAATTGTACCAGCAGGTGCTAATATATTACAACCTGCAGATGAAAGTGGAGGAGGATTTGCACAGTCAGACTCTGGCAAGTCGGTTATTACAGAGGCAGCAAAAAATAATGAAGTAACATCATTATCTTCTTCCCAAATTCTAACATAAATCGTCTCTCCAGGAACAAGTCCATTTATTAACTCCCATCTAATTTCGGCATTTTGCATAAAGGCATCCGACTCATTAAAACAATCCAAAAGTGTTAGACTTCCGCAAGTTCCTCGGTAAATTGCCATAGCAGGACCACAAGCTGGAGCTCCAGGAAGAAGTGGCGGCATTGCTATCATTGCGGTAGGAGCATCAAAAGCATGAAAAGCCATTTCGGTAACCCCAGCAGGAACAGTAAAACGATACCACATATCATTAGTTGTTGCGCCAAAACTCCCACAAGTCGGAGCTGGTAAATCCCCGGAAGGAACAGCTCCGTCGAAATCGACATTTGTAAATGCCATGTCGCCACAAGTTCCGTAAACATCTATCGGGATATCAATTGCGCTGCCACAGTTTGCCTGTGCATATGCTCTTTCGGAAAAATTAAGAGTCAAAATCAGTATCAGAAAAAAACTCCAAAAAACTGCTTTCATATAGTTGTGCGTTTTTATGCTTATTAATTCAGCAAATTTATAAAATCAATTTTAAAATCATTAGAAATTCCTATAAAAATAATAGTTTTTTCATCAATTTTATTGTTTATGTGGTGAATTTCCTGATTTAAGGACTAAAAAAAGGGGTTTTGGTTGTCTGCGAAGTGGATTTTTTTTGGATAAAACTAATGTTTTTCACATAAAGCAGCGAGACAGACGTCTCGGGTTGCCAGCCGTTTTTTTGCCAAATGAGATGATGACAAGACGTACTGTCTAAAACTAAGAGTTAACTTGTAACTCGCGTCGCTCGTCCCTAGTGTTTTTTGAACGCGAATTAACGAATTTTGCTGACGCCAATAACATTTTTAGGCGTCAGCAAAATTCGCTAATTCGCGTTCAATTTTATTAAGGCGTAAGCAAGAATCTTAAACAAATATAGCTTTACAATTACAGCCTGTCAACAGCAGAATTTAGCTGCGCTCTGCGCTATAGCAGTTGCAATTTGTCAAATTCTCGAAAACCGTTAATTACAAAATTACCTTCGGTGAGGGCTAAAGCCGTTCTGACATTTGCAATAAACATTATCATATTTTAGTGAACGCAAACCGGCAACATCAGCTAAGTAAGTTCATCGAGCTCAAGCCAGCGGAATTCTTTTTCTTCGATTATTTCGAGTAAAGATGAATATTCGTGAGACTTTGAAATAAGCTGATCGTGTGGCAAATCTCCAGAATTAAGTTCGAGTTCGAGTTGAGATTTTTGTAAATTAAGTTTCTCGAGTTCGGCAGTTAATGTTTCGTATTCGAATTTTTCGTTAAAACTCATTTTTTTAACTTTCGGAGACTCTGTTTTTGGAGTTTCTTTTTTCTCGGGTTGAGCTTCTTTCTTTCCCGCAGCACTTTCGGCCTGAAGAGTTTTAAAATATACTGAGTTTCTATATTGCGTATAATTTCCCGGAAAATCAGAGATCTTTCCTTTTCCTTCAAAAACAAAAACGTGATCCACAATTTTATCCATAAAGAATCTATCGTGCGAAACCAGCACGACGCAAGCTTCGATTTCCATCAGATATTCTTCCAGCACCTGAAGAGTCATAATATCGAGATCGTTTGTTGGCTCATCCATTATTAGAACATTTGGTTGACTCATTAGAACAGTGCAGAGATAAAGTCGGCGTTTTTCACCCCCGCTAAGTTTGCGAACAAGTGTATATTGCAAATCGGGAGAAAATAGAAAATACTGCAAAAATCCAGATGCTGAAAACGTTTTTCCATTTTTCATCTTAACAGTTTCGGCAATATTTTTCACAATATCAATTGGTTTCGAATCTTCGTCAAAGCTAATGCCGTCCTGAGTATAATAGGCAATTTTTACTGTAGAACCAGTATCAATTCTTCCTTTATCTGGTTTAAGACTACCTGTTAGAATATTAAGTAATGTAGTTTTTCCCGAACCATTATTTCCAACAATGCCGATTTTTTCATTCTTTGCAAGTTTGTAAGAGAAATCCGAAATAACGCAATCCTCACCAAATGATTTTGTTACATTATAGGCATCGATAATTTTCTTACCTAATCTTTCGGCAGCAATTCCAAGTTCAAGCTTTCTATCATCAATTCTCTGACTGGCTTTTGCTTTAATATTTTCAAATTCGTCAATTCTGAATTTTGATTTGTGTGTTCTAGCCTTTGGCATTCGACGAATCCACTCCTGCTCTGTTCGCATCAAATTTTGGGCTCGGTCAATATTTGCCTGAAGATTGTCAATTCGTTCGGCTCTTTTCTCAACGAAATAGGAATAATTTCCTTGATAAGTAAACAATTTTCCCATGTCCATTTCAAGAATGAGGTTGCAAACCCTATCAAGAAAATATCTGTCGTGAGTAACCATAAATATGGTCATGCTTGATTTGTCGAGATATTCTTCGAGCCATTCAATCATATCGAGATCGAGATGATTTGTAGGCTCATCCAAAATGAGTAATTCTGGCTCGCTAATCAATGTTCCAGCAAGAGCAACACGTTTCTTTTGACCACCGCTTAAATGTTTGATTTTTTTTCCAAATTCATCGATTTTTAGCTTACCAAGAATTTGCTTAACACGAGCTTCGTAGTCCCAGGCATTAAGCCTATCCATTTTATCGAGGATATTCTGTAGGCCAGTGTGTTCTTGCGACGACATTAAATCGTTATACTGTCTTATTGTGGTAATAATTTCATCATCCTGAAAGAAAACAGCTTCTAGAACCGACTTTTCGGCATCTAAAACTAAATCTTGCGGCAGATATGCAATTCTGAGTTCGCGCCTCATACTCAAACTTCCTGTATCACCGGTATCAGTACCGGCCAGGATATTCATCAACGAAGTTTTGCCAGTACCATTTTTAGCAACAAGAGCAATTTTCTGTCCTTCCGAAATATGAATGTCGATATTCTCGAAAAGAAGTTTCTCGCCGTATCTTTTACTTAAATTCTCTGCCTGCAGCAAACTGCTCATAAAAATAATTTTCGGGGCAAAGATAACATAACAAGGGGCAATTTACAAAACACAAAATCCAAATTACAAGTTCTATTTTAGCATTCGACTGCGCAGGGGTAGATTACTTGCGTGAGCTCACCGCCAGCTGGTGTTTAGGTTGCTTTGCTTCGCTACCAATGACAGAATTGTGTAACTAGCTGAATATCAGACAATTGCACAAATTACTCGTAAAACACAATAATCCAAATTAACTCATATATTTTTGCTGACGCCTTCTTAAAACTTAACGCGAATTAA
>JAQVGK010000080.1 GCA_028696755.1 Bacteroidales bacterium
GCAAGGTTCTCAACACCAATAATGCAACTGCCTGCGAACGCTTCAGCCATTTTTTGTTGTCCGCTCTGTAGTCAGCTCTTTCAATCCATTGTATTGGTTCCTCAGCGACTACTTCTTGCAGCCTGTCTAATATTTCATCTTTCGTCATATCGACCTAATTCAAAACATTGATAATCAGCCTCTGAAATCAATCCGTTATTTATCAGATATTGCTTAACGCATTCCAGTTTTTCCAACTCATCACGTAAATGTTGCCTATCGTTCATTGTCTTAGTTAGTTTAATAGCGCCTCCCGAAACTACATACAGATTTTCTGCTATTCGAATGGCGTAAATTCTTAACCAGGATGGTTTGCTTACTCCATATGCTTTTGATTTCACTAGTTGAAAAGACGGATCGTTGGCTTTCAAGTCCTTAAACACAAAGTCGAGTTGTTGTTCGCACCGCGATGCTTTACTGGCTCTTGCCAGTCTTCTTACATATTCTTCCAACCGTTCAGCCTCGTCAATTGTAACTCGCACAGCTTCTTCTACTGAAATCTCTCCAAAAAAACCACTTTGCAAATCGGCTTTATTATTTTCAAAAAAGTCCTCCAAATATTCTACATCACTCCATTGTTCAAATAAAATAGTAAACGCATCTTCAGCTTCGCCATAAAATTGAACTGACAACAAACTTCGGTTTACGACTACAAAGATACGAATAATTTCCATAAAATAAACTTACAGGTTTATTTTCATACGGAAAGACAATATTTAACATTGTCCGTCTTCAATTAAACTTCTGTGTAATTACGAACTCATCTCGATGTCGACTGTTCGATCAACAAACAACCAGTTCTTCAACAAAAGAGGAAACACATAATGTTATGAAATCAAATTTACAAGCTCCCGTCGCTTTCGGCCAACAATCCTTTTACATCATATACAATCGCATTCTCTTTTTTCAGGGAGGCGATATCAAGGGTTTTGAACTCATTGTGGGCGACTGCCAACACCACCGCATCGAATGTTCCGGCCGGCAACTCTTTCACAGTCGTCACCCCGTATTCGTGCCGGACTTCGGCCGGATCGGCCCAGGGATCGTAAACCGTCACTTTGATATTGTAATCGGCAAGCGATTTCAGGATATCCACTACTTTTGTATTGCGTACATCGGGACAGTTTTCTTTGAAGGTAAATCCTAATACCAACACCGAAGAATTGGAAACCTGAATGCATTGCTTGAGCATAAGCTTAACCACCTGATTAGCGACATATTCGCCCATGCCGTCGTTCATGCGGCGACCGGCAAGGATAATTTCCGGGTTGTAACCCAGACGCTGGGCAGCCTGAGCCAGGTAATAAGGATCGACCCCGATACAGTGTCCGCCTACCAGCCCGGGCTTGAACGGAAGGAAGTTCCATTTGGTGCCCGCCGCTTCGAGAACGGCAGTAGTATCGATACCCATCTTATTGAAGATCTTCGAAAGTTCGTTGACAAAGGCGATATTGATATCGCGCTGTGAGTTTTCGATTACCTTGGCCGCTTCGGCTACCTTCATGGTAGGGGCTAAGTGCGTGCCGGCCGTGATCACTGAGGCGTAGACCGAATCGACCAACCGGCCGATTTCGGGAGTGGAACCCGAAGTTACTTTCTTGATTTTCTCCACCGTGTGAAGCTTATCTCCTGGATTGATGCGTTCGGGACTGTATCCTGCAAAGAAATCGACATTGAATTTCAAACCCGAAACCTTTTCGACTACCGGAAGACATTCGTCTTCGGTTACGCCGGGATATACCGTGGATTCGTACACCACGATATCGCCTTTGGAGATGACCTTACCGATGGTTTCGCTGGCTCTGTACAAAGGTGTGAGATCGGGATTATTGTTGACATCCACCGGGGTGGGAACAGTGACCACGTAAAAATTACAATCCTTAATCAGCGAAAGATCGTTGGTACAAACAAATCCATGGGTCGTAAGCGCTTCCTGCAACAGGGCATCGTCGACTTCGAGGGTAGAATCGTGACCCTGCATTAATTCCGAGATACGGCGATGGTTAATATCGAAACCAACTGTGGGATACTTCGTTGAAAACAATCGGGCTAAGGGAAGGCCAACATAGCCCAGGCCGATGACGGCAATTTTTATATTATGCATAGATGTAAAAAAATGCAGGTGGAATCAACCACCATGCTATTAATTAATAATTATAAATTATTCCAATACCATTTTACGGCCTCTTTCAATCCTTCCCGCAACGAATGGGTCGGATTATACCCTAACAAAGCTTTTGCCTTATCGACCGAAGCTAGAGAATGTGGGATATCGCCCAATCGTTCGGGGCCATGCTCCACTTCGATCGACGCAATAGCAGGATCATATCCCGCAAGGAATTCTTTTAGATAACCAACTAATTGAAGCAAAGTATTTCGCTCTCCATAGGCCGTATTATACACTGTGTTTACAGCTGCAGGATTAGATGATGTCATTGCCAGGAGGTTCATCTGAACCACATTATCAACATAGGTAAAATCCCGGGAGTACTCGCCCGATCCGTTTATACGAGGAGATTCATGATTAATGAATTTTTTCACAAACAGAGGAATAACTGCAGCATAAGCACCATTCGGATCCTGCCTGCGACCAAACACATTAAAATAGCGCAAGCCTATACATTCCATACCATAGGTACGTGAAAACACATCGGCATATAATTCGTTGACGTATTTTGTAATGGCATACGGAGAAAGCGGCCGACCTATTACTTCTTCCACTTTGGGAAGCGCTGCGGAATCTCCATAGGTGGAAGAACTAGCGGCATAAACAAAGCGTTTCACGCCAGCATCGCGCGATGCAACCAACATGTTCAGAAAACCGGAAACGTTTACTTCATTGGAGGTGATGGGATCTTTTATAGAACGAGGAACAGAGCCCAAAGCAGCTTCGTGTAACACATAATCCGCACCATCTACCGCTTTTCTGCAGGTCTCCAACTTGCGGATATCTCCTTCAATTAATTGAAAAGATGGATTATCTAAAAAAGGTTCGATATTTCGACGATGACCTGTTGAAAAATTATCGAGACAAACCACCAAAAAACCTTTTGTCAACAGGGCTTCACATAAATTGGAGCCGATAAAACCGGCTCCACCGGTAATTAATACTTTCACTAATAGTTAAATTTATTACAGTCCTCGATTCATTGTACTTAGCATTCCTTTTAAACACATCTAATCATTAACACTTTCGCATTATCCTAACACGTAATTGGTAATAAATTAACTGTGTTATTTGGTTAGATTTTGAATTCAAGAGTATTGGAAAGCATCTTGATACTCTCGAGATATACCTTCGAATAACAATTATGCATTTTAAGAATTCCAAACACAAGATTCGACTTAAGAATATCCACTTAGTAGACATTTACCCGAGAGAATATCCCTAAATACTTGTTAACGGCCACCTCTAATGAATACTTTTCAGTCGCAAGACTAAGAGCATTTTTTCTTTGTAATTCAATTAGCTCACTATTGTAGGTATAATCTACAAAGCTTGATGCTACTTCTATTGAAATATTTGCCGGCAATATATATCCGGCATTTCTACCACGAATAACTTCCGCCTGCCAGCCATCATGATTTATCAAAATTGGTTTTCCTGCCGCTAGTGTATCAAAAAATTTATTTGCAGAATTTGCCCACAGCTCCTTAATATCTATTACAAAAGATGAACCCATGGAGACACTTTTGTACCATACGGGCAATTCATTTTTAGAAACTGGATCAAATATAAACAGATTTTTATTTAACACACCTTTCTTTATTGCCAATTCTTTTATATTGTCTTTTTCTGAACCACTACCAATTAAGAGATAGACTAACTTAGGATCTATCTCTTTTGTAAGTTCAGCCAATATCACAACGTTATGAATGCCATTAACTTTTCCAAAAGTACCTGCATATAATATCGAAAAACGAGGTTTAAACCCAATCATTTCTTCAAGAATTTTAGTCTCCTTCGCATTCTGAAAGCGATTGATCTCGGATATATTTTCTATTACGACAGATGTTTTACAACCAACTATTGGATATCTGCTTATAATCGATCTTTGCATATCAGTTGACAAAGGAACGATGGCAAAAGCATTTTGGTATATCCATTTTTCAAGAGCATAAAGAAATTGCTTTATAAGTCTATTTTTCACTGCACCAATTGCAATAACCGCTTCAGGCCACACATCTCTCACTTCAAATATAAAAGGTGTTTTATTGAGCCACTTTTTCACTAAAGCAGGAATACCTATTGTCAAGGGTGTTGATGTCGCCAGTAGCACATCTCCTTTTAAAGTTAATAGCCTTAAACTAGAGAACCAAAGAAATTGCAAAAACACGCTAATTCGTTTCGCATATGACAAATAATTTCCGTATGGCAAATATAATCGGTGAATTTCAAGCCCCTCATAGTTTTCTACAATCCAACGTTTACCAGTTTTGTATCGTAAATCTGATGTTGCCGTTATTACAGTTACGCAATAACCCGCTTTTACAAAAAAAGTTGCTAAATCAAAAGAACGGGTGCCGCCATTTTCAAACGGAAACGTAAAATATTGATGAAGATAAATTATTTTCATTGTATTCGAGAGCTACTCTTATATTTGATTTTTAAAATTGCTCAACTATTTCATTTTCTATCGGAATTTGAGACTTAGTGATAAGTTTGACTTCATCTATGAAGCGTAACATCTCATCAGTACCTTGTCCTCTGTTAACTAAGCAGTTAATATTTTTACACGAAAAAGGCTGTTTTATGTATTTTAAATTAAATCGCTTCACGGCAATATCATTTATCCATTTTCGATTTAACGGGGATTCACGTCTAAATAACTTTAACTTATAATTAAATAAAAAATAAAACATAGACACTATTTTAAAAATTACATCTTGCTTTCCTAGTTCTCTATATATGGAGCCGCTAAACATACTGCCCAGATTTGGATATAAGAATTCTTGGTATTTGTGTCTTTTAGCATGAAATAGTTCCATTTTACTCTCAATCATATGTTGAGAGCCAAACTTGACCTCAAAAACACACAAAGTAATCACCCCTTTTATTTTACCTTCACGGAATATGGAATTTCTATAGTGTAACCCTAATTCTTCCTTTTGCAATTTTCTTTTATTCCCATTCTCATCAACAAACTCAATACGTTTTAAAACATTTTTAATCTCATAGCCATAAGCTCCAGCATTCATAAATACAGCCCCTCCTATCATCCCAGGAATACCCTCAAACCCTTCAAATCCAATTATCGCGTTTTGCAAAGCAAACCTAGACAAATCCGCCAACATCTCACCACTACCAACATATAACTCTTTTTTCGTCGAATTGATTTCAATTCCTTTTAAATTTACCGTTGATAAAATGCAACTATAAGTCGCATTATCAAGAAATAACAGGTTAGTAGTTGCGCCAATTATTTTATAGTTCAAATTATGTGCTTTCAATAGTTTCACAGATAATTCAACCTCTGCAGTTGACTTTGGCATAATAATAATATTACTATTCCCCCCAGTTTTTAAATACGAAATCTTCGACATTTCAACATTGTTAACAAAACTTATTTTATTAACTTCTAATATTTTCTCAAGTTCATTCATACTACTTGTTGATTAAGTTTTTAGCTAGGCAAACAATCTTATATATTTGGAGTAAATCAATTAATTCCGGATTGCGTTCAACAGGAACTTAACAGATGAAGATTTCATTATCTCAATCTTATTATTTACCAAATCATAATTGATCGGTTCATTAACGATATCTTGTGTCATTTGGTCTGTTAAAATCCTGTTCTCTAAGCCCAATAATGATAATATACTAAGTAATCTTTCATCTTTACCTTTATCACCAGTAAGAATTGCCACAAATGGTTTATTCATGATTATTGAGATCGCAACACAGTGAAACGAAGCAGTAACAATCAATTCTGCATCCCTGATAATACTCAAAAATTTTGATGGTGATATTGAATACTTAACCCGCACTTTACGGTGAATAAAATCAGACAGCTTAACATTTCGTGATAGTTTATACAAGAAACTATCTTGTATATCATAGTTTGTAGAAAAAAGGAATCCTTCAAATTGATTAGGTTTATTTGTATAACTAAAAACAAACCTCTCCCTAATCTCCTTTTTATCAGACACTTGAAGCCATTGCTCTTTGGTAAGTAAGAAAACGGGATCCAAGACGAGTACGGCATCTCGGTTCGTGAGACTTTTCACCAATTCGACACCATGCTGCTCCCTTACAGACAAAAAACTAAAACGGGAAAGATATTGTTGATATATACTTTTTTTATCTTCAGGAATCTCAGCAATTCCAAAGCTAGAAGAATACGAAATCTTCATATCATCAGCCTCAACAAAGCTAAGCAAAAAAGTTGCATCACCTCCGTTATTTTCCCAATTCCAAACCTGGTCACTCCCCACAATAAACTTCGAATATGCTCCATTAAGCCTTTTCGCTTCGTCAGAAGAAGAATAAATTTGAGACGTGGTAGTTAAATTTTCACTATAAAACGAATTAAATTTTAATTTACGTAGCATCATAAAAGGTGAACCCAATAAAAATCTAATAGCACTTTTCATATCCCTCTTCTTTAAAGCAGTTATAATATGAAAAGTCATATTATAACTGTTTTTACGGTGATGGTTTTGATAGTTAATATACTCACTTTCAAAACCCATCTGTTCAAGCGCCTTTTGCAAAGCAAAAGCTTGTAAAGCTGCACCATAATTAGCAGCATTATGATATGACAAAAGCCCAAGTTTCATATTTAAATTGCATTTTTATATAGATGAATATAGCGTTCAGATATTTTCGCCCATGAAAAATCTTCTTCGAGATTAAGCTGACTAACATTTAACGATAGTTGGGGGTAATTATTGATAATAAGTCCAATTTTCTCCGCAATCTCATTTGCATCCTTTGGATTAACACCAAAACCAATATTCCTGTCATTGTAATAACCATCAAATCCTTGTCCATTTGTATAAATTATTGGTAACCCTTGAGACAAGGCCTCCACGTATACAACACCAAATGTTTCTGGAATAGATGGCATAACAAAAATGTCGCTATTTTCAAATACATTTCTAAGCTTTTCTTTTGGCATACAATCCAATATTTCGATCCAAGTTTTTTCCGATGCTATTCTTTGAATTGTATTCAAATAATCTTCATCTTCTTTTCGAAAACTCAACCCTCTCCCAATAGCTGAAAAATTGATCTTATATCCTTTTTGAACAAGAGAATCCAATGCAAAAATAATTTCTAAAATATTTTTACCTCGATTGAAAGCACCGGCATAAACAACACGAATGGGAGAATGAAGTTCTTTTACGTACATTATTCGATTCTCTAAGTAAAACGAGTCAACCCCATTGGGTATAACAATTGATTTAATATCAATATTACCACTCTTTTTATACCCCAGTTCCTTAAAAAAAGATCTTTTATATTGCGGTGAAATAAAAACAATACTTTTGGCATTCTTCAATATCAAATAAAAATAAGATCTCTTCCACCACAACTTTTTGTAGTACAAATTAACATCCGTATTTCTAACTGCGACTATATATGGTATGTTATATTCTTTGAAAAGTTCAAATGCAACTGCTCCATCAGAGCAAAAGAGGCCTGCATGTATTAAACTAATGCTGTTTAAATCAACATAACGTTCTATTTCATGCTTAATAGTTTTGATTTTCTTATCATACATAAAACGATGATAATGTTTTAATGCAGTCGAATAAAATATAATAGAATTAGAAACAGAAAAAGGAATTAATTGGCTCCCTTTTCTATTATGATTATTTGAATTTAATGGAACAAAAACTGTTTGCCTAACACCTAATTGATCTAAAGACCTAATCAAATTAGTGTATACCTCAGTGCCTCCATAACTATTTGCAATATGTAAAATATGTAACGATTTTTTCTTCATAATAACAATGTTTATTCTTACTAAAATTACCCCCTCTTTTCATATTTAACAAAAATCAACTTCATATAAAGCATCTCCCTTTTTACAATACTACATGGTAAAAAGATAAAAAACAAGAAAATATATTCTTGTCCCAATATTTCTAAATGCCAATTAGCCATTTTAAATTAACAGCAAGATTGCAATTCAGCATCATACACAAACAACTTACTGACAAAACACTTCATTCAAGCACCGCTTATTGTAAAATCTGATTGTAGACGTTCATTTCTTTTTCTATCGCGTTATTCCATGAAAACTCATCTGATAATTTGGCAGGTTTCACACCAGATTTGACTATCTCTATTACTCGGTTTGTAACATTTTCTACAAAAAAATTATCTAACGCAAAGGCATTTGCCTCGCCGATTGACTCTGGAATTCCACCTACATTAGATCCTACGACATGAACTCCACAAGCTATAGCTTCAAGAGTAACACGAGGCATACCCTCATTTAAGCTCGGTAAAAGTAAAACATCAAAGCAACTAAGTATTTCAGGAATTTCTTCAGGCTCCATTTTTCCTATAAAAAGAACATTTGCAAGATTGTAAGAATTTAACCGTTCCTTTAAACTACCCTTCAACTCTCCATCTCCTATAATCAAAAAACACACATCACCAATTTGATTGTTAATTGAATTAAAAATTGGAGCTAGTGCATGGACATTCTTTATCGGAGTCAAATTTCCAATAAATCCGACAACAAACTTTGATTGGATATTAAATTTTTTCTTAAGAGCTATTTTATCTACATTTTGATTGTTTAAAAACAAATTTGATGGCCCTGTGTACAAAAAATCCTTCTTATCAGTTAAAGCAATTTTGTCAGATACTACCATCAACTTCTTACTCACAAAAAAATTAAAGTCAGCATTCTCCATAATCAATCTAGTAATCTGAAAACTTTGCTTATTTAAAAAAGGTCGTACATTGATATCAGAGCCATGCCAAGTTGTCACAAATGGGATATTAAACTTTTGCTTCACTAAATAAGCCAAATACATGTCAGGTAAAGCATGAACAGACAAAAGATCAAACCCTTCAAATAGAGACACATATCTATATAGCTGCGCCTTTCCAGACAAACCTCTGCATTTTAACCGGTAAGTCAGAATAAAATCCCATATACTCAACTTAATCCAAATATTTCTATAAGTAACCCCATTTACGGTGGAAAAAGTGTCACGTTTAATCTCGTTTTTCTTAAAAAAAAGGAAAATCCAATTTTTATAATGACGAATAAGAAAGGCTTCAACTGTAACGTTTTTAACTTCTTTCAAATGTACAATACGTTCGTGTACATTGTTAAATGCTCCTTTACGATTTAATGTACTACCTGTATTTATTATTGCAATTTTTATTTTATCCTTCATTAGGGCAGACCTCACTAATTACGTTTTAATACTTATATTAAGAATAACTTACACTCTACTCCGAATTATCTTCGCCGGATTTCCTCCAATAATAGAGTATGCAGGAAAATCCTTTGCCAACAAAGTACGAGCACCTAATACCGTACCTGTTTTAATTGTTCTTGAACCAATAATCATGACTTCTCTACCAATCCAACAGTCATCTTCAATAAAAACCTTATCTCTTAGTTTCTTTTTCCCTTGTTGCCTCATTGGGATATCTGTCCGATTGAAAAGGTGAGTACTTTCTAACATATAAACGTTGGGCCCCATCATAACATCCTTTCCAATTACTGTATTATTATGAACTCTACAATTTATTCCAATGCCAGAATTATCTCCAATTTCAATGCCTGCACCCCTTCCAAACCAAGCACCTTTCTCGACATTAACATTTTGACCACATTTTTTAAAAATATTCTTGCATATTAAATATCTAATTCTTTTAGATAATTTTCCAAAAGGCCTAGTAAAACTTGCTGGCAGATACCTAGCAAAGCCATAATAAAGAATAACAAAAAAAGTCCTTTTCATGATTTTCTATCAACTAACATTAAATAAGATTGAGCTATATTTTTAATATCATATTTATTTACATCAATAGATGTAGTAAAATTACTGTAATCTCCATTGAAAAAGCACATAAAATCAGACACCTCATTAAAATTCGACGATATATCCAATACAGGCCTTCCTGTTAACGCATAATC
>JAQVGK010000081.1 GCA_028696755.1 Bacteroidales bacterium
AATTAGGTCGTTTTCGGCTGAATTTCTGAGCGCCGAACGGTAAGCAGATGGAACATCGGGGAAAATGTCTCCCTTTAATCCTGCTTTTTCTGCTTTCTCTTTCAAAATATTTTCATCCAAGGCACGCGGAATTGATGCTCTCGTAAAATAGTATTCAGCATCTTTTGGAAACAATGCTAAAACCGAATCAACATTTTTATCGTTTACAAAACCGAGAATAATTCTTAGTTTCTCATACATCAACTTGCTCAACTGATCTATTGTGTACTCCAAACCTTCTTTGTTGTGACCAGTGTCGCAAATCACAAGTGGATTTTTATGTAAGATTTCCCATCTGCCTCTTAAAGAGGTGTTTTTAACTAAGTTTTTTAAACCTAGACATAAAGACTCATCAGTTATTTTGAATCCTTTAGCTCTAAGTTGCTGAATAGTTTCTAATATTGTAGCAAGGTTCTTTTCCTGATATTTTCCCGAAAGTCCAAACTCAATTTCAAAACTATTATTATTTGAATCTCTTACAAGAAAAGAACTAAAACCCTCATGAGAATTAGTAATTTGAGTTTGAAACTGTTCTGATGCGAAAACAATTTCAGCATTATTTTCTTTGGCAAATGCTTTAAATACATTTTCGGTTTGAGTATGCTTCTCGCCAATAACAACTGGCACACCCATCTTAATAATTCCTGCTTTTTCGGCAGCGATTTTTTCCAGAGAATCGCCTAGGAATTGAGTATGGTCGAGCCCAATGTTCGTAATTACCGACAATTCGGGCAATATAATATTTGTGGAGTCGAGGCGCCCGCCCATACCAACTTCTACAACTGCAACATCAACCTTACAATCTCTAAAATAACAAAAAGCTAAGGCAACCGACATCTCGAAAAAAGATGGCTTGATTTCGTCGATAATGCCTTTGTTTCGATTTATAAAATTACAGACATATTCCTTGTCAATCATTTGTCCGTCAACTCTTATTCTTTCGCGATAATCAATCAAGTGAGGAGATGAGTAAAGACCAGTTTTGTACCCAGCTTCCTGCAAAACAGATGCAACACTGTGCGAAACTGATCCTTTACCGTTTGTGCCTGCTACATGAATAGCTTTAAATTCTTTGTGCGGATTGCCAGTGTAATCATCCAGCAAAAATGTATTTTTTAAGTCGGCTTTGTATGCTGCCTGACCAATACGTTGGTACATTGGCAGCGAGTTAAACATAAACTCAATTACCTCTTCGTAGTTCATTCTTTGTTTGCAAGTTTTTTAAGATCACTTTTAAGTAATAAGTCGGGATTTTTCTCTGTCATCTTATCCATTTCGTAATAAAAGATGTTTCCCTCCTTAGTATCAATAATGATTTTTACACAATATGATAAGGTGCTGTTCATTTGTGGTCCAATTAGATGAAGGATTATTCCACTTTCATCATTATTTTCAATAAGTTTTGCTATTTCCTCGCGAGTAGAATAAACAAAATTGTATGGATAAGCACCAGCAAAAGAATTTTTTGTTCTTATTTCTGGTTCAACTTCTTCCTTTAATAAATAAAAAGTTTTTTTCTTAGGACTTCCCGATTTGCTCATGTAGTATTCGGCCAGATTATCTTCGGTTAATGTAGGATTCTCGCTTGTGGTTGTTATGTGTTTCTGTACAAATTTAACCATCAAACCCATCTTATAGTCGTAATCCGATTCCAGAGCACCATGATAGCAAAGAGGAACTGCACAAAGTGTTGGCATATCGTTTACTGTTTTATAACTTCCGCCAATAGTTAGAATTAGGAAATCAAAAAGTGTTTGCGATTTATCTTTTTCGAAATAAACCTGGTTAATCATAAGAAATGATTTTCCAGCATCATTTTTCATTTTATTAAAGTCCGACTCGTAGATGAATTCGTATGGAGTAATAGTCCAGTGTTTTTCGATCGCGTCCTTCATTGCAGTGTTGTAATCCGACAGACGATCGTTTTTAAGAACGATATAGGTTTTTGACTTTAGAAATTTATTGATGTCGGTTTTTGTTCCAACTGGAATTTTAACCTGTCCAGCAGAGATTATTGTAATTAGCAATAATGCGATGATTAAAAATTGTTTCTTCATAATGACTTTCTTATTCGTTTAACATCAATGGTCTTCGCTCATTATACAATCTCACAAAATAAAAGAGTTGTTTGTTTTTCTTTCTTTTACTTAGCTTATTAAACTCATCATAAATAAGCGGTTCTCTTTTTAAAATCGTTTCAACGTTTTTCAAATTGTATTCCAAAATTTCGCCTGTTTCCATATCAATTAAAAACTGACGTAGTTCTTCACTTTCATAAACTCTGTTAGAAGGATTATAATAATATGGATCATAAAACGGATCGTGATATGATGAGTAAAGAACTTTAACCGATGTAATAAAATGACAAACCGAACCAACATAAGGGATGAGATTCGTTTTTTCGGACCAAAAAATATAAGGTTTACCATTTTTTGAGAATCCCCAAATTGATGAATACGGAAGCGTAATACTTATGCCATGCTTGTCGTTGTATGTGATGTAGGAAATTGTGTCGAGTGCATCAAAAAAATCATTGTTTGAATAATCGGGATATGTAAGAGACTCAAATGGTAAAGGCGAATTATTTCGAAAATCATTAAAATTTAGATAAATTCCCGATTTAAAACTAAAACTATAATCATAGGCAACTAGGCTGTCACTTTGGGCGAATGACAGTGTAAAAAGGAAAAACGATAATATGATTATTAAAAATTTCCTCATTTTATTGTTTAACAATTATAAAACGAAGTAAACCAAAAAAAATGATTTATAAAACTAAGATAATAAAATGTTAGTAAGTTTTGAAATGTCGCCTAATAATTAGAATCTAAAATACCACGAAAACATAGGAAATGGGAATGTTAGCTCATCAGAGCCTCCGATAACTGAAACTCCCGACAGTGATATCTGAAATGCTCTATTTTCAGTTTTTTGATATCTGAATCCAGGCATCAGTAAAAACCCAAATGCCGGAGTGATTCTCTTCGTAACATCAACATAATATTCTGGCTCTACCCAATTTTGCGTAACATCATCATAATAGCCTGGTTTAGTCTCCTTATATTCTTTATCATATTCCGCGATGTCGAAACTAAACAGCATCGAATCGAAAACTAAACTTGATTTAGCACCAACTTTTATAATCCCTGCAACAGAAAACATTAAAGCAGGAGTTGGGGCCGCTACTGAGCCTTCTGGCCACTTATTATAATATCTGCCTTCTTCATATTGTGTAGTTTCACCACTACGTAAATAGGCATATCCTCCCGACACGCTTATGTTTGTCATTCTACTTCCATAAGTAAAAGTTCCCCAATGTAATCCGCCAAAGCCACGGAAGTTGAGCAAGTAACCAGATGTTCCCATTAGTGTTCCAACAGCGAAGTTGACCTGAGGGTTTTTTGTGGGAATCGAATACTTAAGTGCCAATACCATAGGACTAGCAATCCAAGTTGACATTAAGCCTATGCTTAGATTGTCCAAAACTGCAAAATGAATCTCGGGGCCATATAAATTTATCATCGCATAATTCTCTCCCTTTTTTACAGGATGTGCATTAGTGGTAAAAGCATAGCGTGTTGTAAACGGACCCTGTGTTCGATATTCACCAAAAACAATCTGATTGTCTTTTTCGACAATAACAATACTTCTAATTTCAGATTTTGGAATGTATATTTTCCCTAAGGCTTTAGTTTCTATCAAAACTTCTCTGCCATCATCAGAAATAATTACTCCAATATATTCGGTACCATCATGCTTTGTAACTACTCGTAAAGTGGTATCCTGGTCTTGTGACATAACAAGAAAAGGAGTTAACATTAAAAAACCAATGAGTATTATTATTACCTTTTTCATATTACATTTTTTGCAAATATAAACAAAATTTGGACGAATTTGGTTGCAAAATTGTGAAGTTTTATACCTTCTCTATTACAAATTGACTAAGTCGAAGGCTAAAGCCGTTCGAGTTTAATTTCATCAGGTGTCAGCAAAAAACATAATATGAATTTGAGTGCATGACAATTGATTTAGGTGTGTTTGCCCTGCCAAAACTCTCCATATTTACAAAATTTAGGTCTGGTTTTTGAAAACATCAAAATAAAATTTGTACTTTTGATTTATGAAAAAGTTTTCATCTATAATCATCGTAATTTTTGCAGTTGTTCAACTAAATGCACAGTC
Source organism: Bacteroidales bacterium (assembly GCA_028696755.1). The sequence goes on from JAQVGK010000081.1 coordinate 4,222, forward strand.
TGTAAGCGATTTCCCATCATGGCTTTTAGGTTGTTGGGAGATTAAGTCGGAGACAGGCAGTTCGTTCGAGGAGTGGAAACAGGATAGTAATGGCTCTCTTTCTGGCAGAACATACCGATTATTTATGGAAGACACAATCGTTTTTGATACAATGAGAATCAGGTTTTGGGACGATCAGATTGTTTATCAAATGTCGGCAAATGTAAAAAATACCCGTGTTTATGCGCGATATCCATTGCAGCGACCCGATCCAGTTCTCTGGAAATTCGAAAATCCATTAACCGACTACCCACGAAATATAAACTACATGAGAATGGGTAACGATACAGTTTATGTTTGGACCGAAGCCTCTGATGCAAACAATGCATGCATGGATTACCTAATGATAAAATTAAGGTAATGGGCGAAAAATTTCCTATTCTTTGTTATAAAACCTATCAATTCCGATTTAAAGACGAAAGCGGGAAAATCAGCATTTTTGATGAACTAAGGAGAAAGTGGCTGGTTTGCACGCCCGAAGAATGGGTGCGCCAAAATCTCGTACGTTTCATAATCGAGGAATTTGGATTTCCTGCGAATCTTATTGCTTTGGAAAAATCACTAATTCTTGCAGGTCGCAATTATCGTTTTGATGCTTTAGTTTATGATAGAGATTTTGCTCCCTTAATGATTATAGAATGTAAAGCACCTCATATAAAACTTGAGCAGAAAGTATTTGATCAAATTTGGCATTATAATTACGAAATTAATGCTCCTTACTATCTGATTACCAATGGATTAACATTTGTTATGGGTGAGTGTCGCAAAAATCAGAGTCCTGGATTTTTTAAAGAAGTTAAATCTTTTGAACAGCTTATCGAGCTGAATTCTCAATCTTGACAATATCTATCTTTACAACACTGTCGTTCTTTTGTTGCTCGGCTTTAATTGCTCTATCTCGAACAACTGGGACTCCATATTCGGGCTGTATGTCTTCATCATCGCATGCTGCAAAACCAAGCATAGCCAATAAACCTAACAAAATTCCTGCTTTTGTTGTGAGATAGCGAAATTTCAACTTTTTCATAATTTGTTATTTTCTGATTAATTGGTAAAAATTAACATCTTGATAATTATCTTCCGACTTTTTCCATTTCTTTAATTCACCACATTTTGTAAAGCCAGCATTTTCGAACAATTTTATGCTAACGGAATTATCAGCGTCAATATTGCACCAAATCTGATTTAAGTTAAGCCAATTAAAGCAATATGATTTGATAATATCGAGACTCTGTGATGCAAAACTCATGTTTCGATATTCGGACAAAATGATGATTCCAACTCCAGCTCTGTCGTGAAGTGGATCAAAATCAAAAATATCGACAATTCCAACAGGTTTATTACTTTCCTTCTGAATAATTATTAGTCGCAACTCTTTTGTGGTGAAAATATCATAAACGCTATTTTCGATGTGCATTTTTATTTGCCACTTCGAAAAAGGAGTTCGTGTATCGCTAACCCACCAAATCGATGAATCATTTTCCAAAGCGCACAAAAAATCAATGTCTTCGGGTTCTAATTTGCGAAGAAATATCTTATCGTTTTCGAATGCTAGACCTTGTTTTTCCATGACTTTGCGATTATGTTTAAATCTTGAATCAAACGATAGTCCTTTGCATACATGACGTTTAATCTTTGAGCGAGTTGTGCCGAGTATTCAGATTTTTTTATCACCGAAACAGGAGACCAGATTCCTTTTTTTATTTTCGGCAGCATACTATTGTCAACTCCGGCGGCTTCGCAATAAGAAACAAAAGAATTATTACCAATTAAAATGGAAAAAATTTTCTTTAACATCTGTCCAGGTTTGCGAATAAAGAAAACTAGAATGGGGAATAGTAAAATCATTAAAAAAGAGGTAATAAAATCGAGCATTCTTTTATTTCTTTGGTTTTCTGGTTTTGCAATACTATTGATGTCAATATTGTAAAGTTCTCCAGTAGTATTTATCGAATTACTGCCAATAACAGAATATCCATCAGGACTGGCAATTTTATAATCTAATCTTGCATTGTTTAGCTGAAGCATAGTTTGGATAATCTGTTGCGATTGTAAATTTTTCGCACAAAAGATGATCTCATCAATTTTATTTATTCTAACTACTTCGTCGAGCTGTTGAAGGTTACCTGCAAAGAACTCACTTCCGTTATCTTTACCGGGGTTAACAAATGCACTGATTTTTATTTTTGGGTTTGTATTATTTATCAGTTTAACCAAATCTCTACTTTCTTTCTCTGAGCCAACTATTGCAACTTTCTTTTTGCCTGGAAGACTAATTCTAAAACTGTTTCTTCCGGTATAGTGCAATATCAAGCGAACAAATGGGATAAATAGTGTTGACCAGCCTGCACCTATTAGTATTATTGCCCTTGAGAAACGAAACTCAACTGGTAAAAGAGAGTACATTACCAAAATTATTACAGTTCCGGCAATTAATCCTTTATAGATGTTTTTTAGTTTTACTGGCTTGTCGTATCCACCCAAAAACATAAGTGAGATTATCCAGATAAAAATGTAAGCAGCAAGCGCCCATACAAAAACGTCTTTGGGATAGGCATCTGCAGCTCCGAATTTATAATTTGACCAAGTTGGAGTAACAAGAATAAATCCTGCCAAAATAATCAACGAATCAATCACTGGAGTTACAATACTTCGTGCAAAACGGTAAACGATTGCTAGTGCAGCCCTAAGATATATTGCAAATTTGATTAAAGCAATGAGGTAGCCAGCATTACGTTTCGAAAAGTGCTTTTTTGCAAAAATTATCATCGCGTTGTAAAACACCAGAACGTAATTTATACTTCCCTTTTTTGTGCTTTCACCTTTGTAATGAATTATTGTTGTTTCGGGCAAATAGTAGTTTTTGTAACCAGCTAAAGTAATGCGGTACGACATGTCTATATCTTCGCCATACATAAAAAATGTTTCGTCTAGAAGTCCTGCTTTGTCAAGAGTTTCTTTCCTGAGTAACATAAATGCCCCCGAAAGTACGTCAACCACATGGGTCTTGTCCTTGTCGAGGTAGGAGAGGTGATATTGACCGAATTTTGCAGATTTGGGGAATATCTTTGAAAGGCCAAAAATCTTATAAAAAGCAACTTCTGGTGTTGGTAATCCACGTTTCGACTCCGGCAGGAAACGACCTTTGCCGTCAATCATTTTCACTCCCAAGCCGCCAGCATCGGGATGAGAATCCATGAAATCGCAAACAGTTTTTAAAGTTTTTTCCTCGATGACTGTATCAGGATTTAACAATAATACATATTCGCCTTTAGAGATTTTTATTGCTTGGTTATTGGCATACGAGAAACCATAATTTACTTTATTCTCGATAAGGAAAACTTGTGGAAACTTCGATTTTACCATTGCACACGAACCATCCACCGAATTGTTATCAACCACAAACACTTCTGTCTCGCAGTGCTTTGCCGATTCGAATACCGAATTCAGACACTGCTCCAGAAAGTGCTTTACATTGTAGTTTACTATAACAACCGATAATTTCATAAACAAATAAACTGCAAATGTAAAAAAAAAGTATTTATGAATGTCGATTTTTCTTGTAAGTAGTAAGTGATGGTTGGGATGTCGGTGATTGCGATGGGAATTGCATTTTTTTTGTAATTATCTGCTTCAATTTTGTTATTACCTCGAACGCTATTTGGTTAGCAGTTAGATTCACTCAATGTGCCACGATTAGCTAAAACCTTTTATATATCCGCTAACGCGGAATTTAATTACATTGATACAAAATTCTCTATGGATATTTATGTCCTAACGGACAAAAACCATAGAGAATTTAACATTCGACTCCAATAAGAATCAAAATAACAAAAGGCAAGATCTACTTGTGTGAGTTCCGTGAGTTTAGCTATTTGCCAATAGGTGGCTGAGGGTTTTGCTTTATGTAAAGTTATTAGGATTAGAACATGTTTCAAAAATACAGATTTTATTAAACAAGCGATTAAAGCAAAATGTCTCGAAGCCACCGCTTACAAAATCACAATTCCTTCTTCTTCCTCTCAGGAACAACAATATTATTTTTGGCGATATAGTCTTTCCAGTCTTTGCATTTAACATCCGAAACAGGACCAGTTCGTTGGTAAAAATGACACATTGCAGCAGCTAATCCATCTGTAGCATCGAGTTTTTCGGGAAGTTCTTCAAGCTTTAACAATTTTTGGAGCATACCAGCAACCTGTTCTTTTGATGCAGCTCCACTACCAGTAATTGAAAGTTTTATTTTACGGGGTGCATATTCGTAAATAGGAACTGTTCGTGTTAGTGCTGCTGCAATCGCGGCTCCTTGAGCTCTGCCTAGCTTTAACATCGATTGCACATTTTTACCTTGGAAAGGAGCTTCAATTGCAAGTTCATCAGGCTTAAAACCATCAATGAGTTGTAGGGTTCGTTCGTAGATATGTTTAAGTTTGTTGAAGTGACCGTCCATTTTGTGCATGTCGACAATCCCAAAGCCAATGCAAATTACCGATTTTCCTTTTTCATGAATTACTCCATAACCCATTATGTTTGTTCCGGGGTCGATTCCTAATATTATCCTGTCTTTTTCAGATTTTGCCATTACTTTTGGTTTGACAGGTTACGAAGATTTTTTCGTGCCTCGACAGTAAAAATACTACCAGGGAAGTCGGTTATTAGTTTTAAATATGCGTCCATCGCTACTTGCCTGTGACTTAGTTTTTCTTCGCATAAAGCATATTTAAACAAGGCATTGTCGGCCAGAATGTCGTAAAAATAAGTTGTTGCAACCTGATTGTAATATGACGAGGCTGTTGCAAAATCACCGCCGGCCTCATAAATTCCTGCTTTGCGATATAGAACATCGTCTATTAGTCCATGCGACGGGTATAAAACCATAATGGAATCAAGTGTAGCAAATGCTTTGTCGTATTGACGCGAGAAAATATAAAAGTCGGCTCTCGCAAAAATTTTCATCGTTGTTTCGGTTGTGTCTAAATTGTAATTGTCGGCAATAAACATACTTAACTCCATTGCATCGTTTGCAATAAGTTTAGATGTGCTCGATTTTAATACATCGAGTTGAGCTTGTGCCCATCTAAACTGACCTGTGTAATAGGCTAAACGAGCCTTTTTAAAGCGAGCTTCGTGTCCAATCGGACTTTCAATTGCAGCTTTTTCTACCTGAGCATAAGTGAGAATTGCATCCCATGGATTACTATTTAGGAAATATATATCGCCAAGCAAAAGTTTTACAACTAATTCCTGATCTGGAGTGAATCTTCTTTCGGTAATGCTCTTTTCTATTAAAGCAATCGCCTCATCAAATTTATTTAGGTAATATGCCTTAACATTTATCAATGCATAAATAACTTTGTATGATTCCTTGCGTGTAATAATTTGGAGCGATTCCTCAAGCTTTTGCTCCAAAGCAATCAACTCTTCTCGCGAAGGATTAAGTTTTGAGGTTGTTGTTGTATAAATAATATTCAAATTCTCGATATATGCCACACTATAATAAGGATTGTCCCGCCCTTTTGCGATTATATACCCAAATGCTTCTAGAGCTAGGTCGTACTCAAGATTGTCGTAAAGCAAAAGTCCGAAATTGATAATGTCATTTTCTCCGTTTTTCGTTCTTTTATCAACAGCAATAAGCTGGGTTAGTGCCAATTTGAATCTGCCACTCTGAGTGTATTGCCAAATTAGAAGTTGATTGTAAACTGCAATCTGAGGTTTCTCTTGTATGCGCTCTAAAATTGCTGCTTCTATTATCGGGTCAACACTCTCGTCAATATCGTTAGCCATTACATATTGGAGGCGCGATTGAATTGTGTTAAGTGCTTGAGGGTTTTTTTCCA
>JAQVGK010000082.1 GCA_028696755.1 Bacteroidales bacterium
TTATTCTGTAAATTATAATTTCAGAGAAAAGGGCAACAACTTAAACGGATATATCAACATAAGCAATTTCGAAACATACATTATCGAGCAAGAGATAAATCCAATGCTTAATCTTGGATTAACATACTTTAAGAATGACAATTGGCCCACTGTTTACCTCGATTTTTGGTATCAAACTGCCGGCTTAAACAATATTAGAGTTAATTATTTTGGTTATTTCTTTAGACTTGGTGCAAAATGGGAAATTTAAAAAAATATACAGCTTTTTTGCTGATCTGTGGTTTAGTAGTGTCATGTGATGTGGACTTTTCTGGATTTATCAGGTCAACCGACAGGGTAGAAGAACGATTTGAGCAATCTGTTGCTTGGAATTTATCACATCCTGCACAAAATCTGGTATCAAGTTCTGATGACTACACATTGCTTGCTGCAAGCGATTTGCACATTGGTGGGATAGAAAATGCCAAAACTCTATTAAACATATACCGCGACTCCGCAGACCTTGCTTTGGTTTTAGTTGGTGATATTGTGAGTGGTAAGAAAGAAGACTACGACCAGTGCAAGTCAATTACCGACAGCTTTCCAAAACCTTTGTTTATGATGACCGGCAATCACGACCTTTATTTCGACGGATGGAAATCATTCTACAATTATTTTGGAAGTTCTACTTATTATTTTACCGTTACAACTCCTGATACTGCCGATTTGTACATCTGCCTCGATTCGGGTGGAGGAACTTATGGAAAATCTCAAATTGCATGGCTCGAAGATTTGCTTGTCAATGAGCGATCAAAGTATCGCCATTGTGTTGTTTTTAGTCATGTAAATATGCTTAGAACCAGACGTACCACAAGTGCAAATCCAATGGTTGAGGAAGTTGCTTTTCTTATAAATCTGTTTACTGAGTATAATGTTGGATTGGTTGTTAATGGTCACGATCATTTGCAGGATAAAACTGTTTTCGGTAGCACTACCTATATTATTTTGGATGCTTTGGTGGATAGTTACGAAAATGCAGGATTTATGCAAATCAAAGTTGACAACGAAAAAACTGATACAGAATTTTTTAGACTTTCGGAGTAACCAGCAACAAGCTGACAACGCACAATAATAAATTTTAGAGAAGAAAGAAAATCTTGAAAAGAAAACCTGCCAGAAATGTAGTTTGTTAAAAAAGACAATTTTGAAGCAGATACAATGAATGTATATAAATACGTAATTAAATATTTTACTAATTGAAAAATAATTTTGATATTTTTGAAGAAATATTAAGTGTTTAGTTATTAATAATAAAAAACGAAATCATTTTATATCGCCCTAATGAGATTTCTGAGCATATTGAAGTAAGAATTGATGAAGATTCAGTCTGGTTAAGCCAAGAACAAATAGTTAAGTTGTTTCAACGAGACCAATCTGTTATTTCCAGACATATTCGTAATGTTTTCAAAGAAGGAGAATTGGATGAAAAAAGCAATATGCAAAAAATGCATATTCCTAATTCGGACAAACCTGTAGCATTTTATAATCTTGATGTTATCATTTCTGTTGGTTATCGTGTTAAATCCAAACAAGGAACTCAATTCCGTATTTGGGCAACGCGAGTTCTGAAAGAATATTTACTTAAAGGATACGCCATAAATAATAGAATGAATAGAATTGAAGATAAGGTTGAAGCAATTGCAAAAAGAATTGATGATATCGATTTTTAAATTAAAACTTCACTTCCTCCTAACGAAGGTATTTACTTCAACGGACAAATCTTCGGTGCTTGGGTTTTTGTGTCAGAACTCGTAAAATCTGCTAAAAAATCTTTAATTCTTATCGATAATTATGTTGATGAGTCGGTACTAAATCTTTTTCTAAAAAGAAATAATGGCGTAGAGGTTACAATTTATACCGCAAATCTAACTAAAACACTACAAACTGATTTAGATAAGCACAACTTGCAATATTCACCCATTGAAATCAAAGTTTACAAAAAAGCTCACGACCGCTTTCTAATTATTGACGAAAAACATGTCTATCATATTGGAGCATCGCTAAAAGATTTAGGTAAAAAACTTTTTGGGTTTTCGAAAATGGAAATTGATGCTGAAGTATTAATGAAGATTTTAACTAAAAAAAATGAATGACAAAATAAGCAACTATGCCCCGAAAAGTAGTTGCGAGTCACACTACTAGTTGAAAATATCAATTTTTAACTCTATGCATAAATTCATCGAAAATTCATCCATTTAAGCTTTAAGCTTATCAATTTCGTTTAACTCCGACTCATTTAAACAGCATTTGTTTTTTAGCAAAATCGTATTGAAATTTAGTTTGCAAGTAAATTCTAAAACTTCCATCCTGTCAAATGCTTCATAAAGTGTTTTGCCGATACAAATTGCGCCGTGATTTTTCATAATTGCACAATCTGAATTTATCAAAGACTTAGCAACTTCTTTTGCAAGATTTTCTGTTCCCATCAATTCATATCCAGCCATAGCAATTTCTCCAAGCACATAGCGGGCTTCGCCAGTTAATGATGACTCTGGTTTAAATCCAGTAACGGCAAATGTTGATGCATAAATGGGATGGGAGTGTACGATTGCTCGAATTTCTGGTCGAGCTTTATAAATCTCTATGTGCATCCCCGATTCCATACTCGGTTTTAACTCAGGTGTGAGATTTTTCCCAACTTTATCAAAAACAATAATCTCTTTCCATTTTATGCACGACTTGTCGGTTTGACTTGCGGTAATAAAAACATTGCCATCGTCATCCTTCATGCTCACATTACCACCGCTGGATGTTGTTAAACCTTTTTTGTACAAGCGACGCATTATTTTTGCCACCGCTTTGCGTTCTTCTGTGAATATCATTGTTCAAAAAGTTTTTTAATTGATTCTTTGTTTGCTGGAATTATTCCTTTTTCGGTGATTATTGCTGTAATTAGCTCTGCTGGTGTTACATCAAATGCCGGATTTAAAGCTCCCGAACCAGGACTGGCCATACGCATTTCTTCGATTTTACCAGATTTTGTCCTACCCGAATAATATAGCACTTCGTCGGCATTTCTTTCTTCTATCGGAATTGATTTTCCAGTTGGCGTTTTTAAATCAATTGTGCTTGTTGGAGCTGCTATGTAAAATGGAATTCCATAGAATTTCGCTGCAATTGCTTTCTCTAAGGTTCCAATTTTATTAGCAGTATCTCCATTAGCCGCAATGCGATCAGCTCCAACTATCATCATGTTAATCAAACCTTTAGACATGTAATGTGCACCAGCATTATCGGGAATTATTGCATGAGGGACTCCTTCTTGATTTAGTTCCCAAGCTGTGAGTCGTGCACCCTGACTGCGAGGACGGGTTTCGTCAACATAAACAAAAATATTTTTCCCTGATTTATGAGCTTCGTAGATTGGAGCAAGTGCCGAGCCATAATCAACCAGAGCAAGCCAACCTGCATTACAATGTGTTTCAATCCCAAAACCATCTTCTATTAATGTGTTTCCATATTCTCCAATTAGTTTTGCATGTTCTGCACATTCATCTGCTACAGCATGAGCTTCCGCTATTGCAAATTCTCTCGAAACAGAAGCTGCATCCAAAACTCTTTTCGTGGCATAAGATAAATTTACTGCTGTTGGACGAGTTGCATCAATTATCGCTTTCGCTTTCTTTAAATTTGAAATTAATTCAGCTTCAGAACTTTTGTAAATTGCTTGCAACATTGCATAACCACCTGCAGCTCCAATCGATCCTGCTCCTCGAGTAATCATAGTTTTAATTGCTTTGCAAGTGCTCTCCATCGTTTCGCAGCGATAAATCTCAAATTCGAATGGTAATTTATTCTGCTCAATCATATATACAGTGCTGCCTTCCATCCAAATGGCTCGATAGTGCTTCGATTGCTTTATTCCGTTTATGTTTTGCGTGACTTTCATAATTTTATTATTACTATGTGATTATCCAACTTAAGATAAATGGTTTTTTAATTGATAAAATGGAATAAATAATACTTTACAGTCATTAATAGTAGTTTCCATAGAAAAATTTCTAGTAATAATCCACGACTGTAATGGTTTGTATTTGTCAATAAAACTTCTGAATGATCTTGTGAAATTTACATTCTTAAAGTCCCCGTATTTAACTTCAATTGGAATAATTTCGTTTTGTTTATTTAAGATAAAATCCACTTCTGCTTTATCGGTTGTTCTCCAAAAGTTAATTTTGTAATTCTTCCATTGAATATTTTCTCTTAAAATCTTATAAACTAAATTCTGAAATATAAATCCAAATTGCTGATTATTATTGATTTTACCCATTTCATTGAGAGAATAGTTGCGAAACCCAATATCATTAAAATAATAAACTATGGATTTTGTAATTTCCTTTATTGGATTAGTGAAATAGGGTGTTACTGGATTTAAGCAGAATGTTTTTACTGCATACCATAAATATTTTTTTAAAGTGGGCGTTGAAAGTTTTATGTCATCCGAGATTTTATTATAATTCGTTAATGTCCCAGTTTGGGCTGCCATAACTTTAATTAATAAACTGAACATGTCTGGTCTATCTATTTTTAGCAAAAAAACCAAATCTTTTTCAATGTATGACCTAAAAATGTCATGCATGATTTTTAGCTTTTCGTCTGTTTTGTCTTCTATAATAATTCTGGGATATCCTCCAAAGTTTAAATACTCAGTTAAAAGCTCATCAATTTTTTCTGCTTCAAGTTCATAAAATAAGTTTAGCCTACCTTCATATTTATAGCCAGTTTTATAATTTACAAATTCGTCAAAATTAACTGGATGCATCTCAATCAACCTTTTTCTTCCAGCAAGCGACTCGTTTATTTTTTCCTTTAATTCAATACTCCCCGAACCTGAAACAATGAACTTGTAGTTTAAATTCCTATCATAAATTCCTTTCAAAAACAAACCAGCATTTTCAATTCTTTGAATTTCATCTATAAAAACAAATCCATTATCACCTATTTCAAGTTTAATTTTTGACAATAATTTATCTTGACTCACAAAAAACGGTTGGTGAGAGTCGTTATCCAAACTAAGAAATAATGTTTTTATATTTTTTGCTGTAAAATCGCTTATTATTTCATTCATAATAAATGTTTTTCCAACTTGTCTTGAGCCAGTAATAATAGTTATTTCTTTAGAGTTTAGATGGCTTTCAATTTCTTTTTTTATGTCCCTTTTTATTTGTATCATAATGTTTTACATAATTCTTATTTCGTCGAAACACAATTAGAGTTTCAAAAATATCGGGTTAAAATGAAAATGCACTTTCAAAAATATCGGGTTAAAATGAAAGTGTACTTTCTAAATTATCGGCGAAGTTACAAAATGTATGTTCATTAGCAAAATATTGTTTGGATTTTTTTAGCTTAAAATTAAAATAATTTAATAAAATCAGAATTATCCAAAGCACAAGAAATTAAATCCACCCTGTTAGTAAAATCCAAACCATTCATTAAATTATTAAACGAAAACAACTTAGCTTTGGAAATTATAAAAACTCAACAAATGAAAAAGTCAATATTTTCTATCTATTTAGCTTTAATTACTGCTTTTAGTTTTGCTCAAACCAGTTCCTACGATAAAATCCTGTCTGATTTGATAAAATTGCCCGAGATGAAAAATGCAAGTCTCGCAATTTATGCCGAAAATCTTTCAACAGGAGCACTTGTGTTTAATCATAATTCTCAGGTAAGTCTGGCGCCTGCATCTGTTTTTAAAATTATTCCAACTTCAATGGCTATAGAGTTGTTAGGTCCAGATTATAATTTAAAACAGAGCTTGCATATAGCGGGACAATCTCAACAGACGGAACACTCGATGGCGATTTATACATTATCGGCTACGGAGATCCTTGTTTAGGTTCAGAAAACTTTTCGTATCATTACAATTCAGGGGGCGATTTGTTACAAAAATGGATGAACGAAGTTAAAAAGCTTGGCATTAAAAAAATTAACGGAGATATTATTAGCGACATTTCTTATTTTGGTGAAATTCCAATTCCAGATACATGGATTTGGGAAGATATTGCAAATTATTACGGAAATCCTGGTTCGGCCTTAAACTATCGCGATAATTTGTACTATCTACATTTTAAAACAGGTACAACTGATGGCTCTGCAACATTTATAACCAAAGTAGTTCCATCCGATTTGGGCTTAACTTTCGATAATCAGGTAAAGTCTTCGTCAACAACCGGCGATGAGTCTTTTATTTATTTCACTTCTAATAAAACTGAGTTGGTAGTCAGAGGAACTTTACCATGGAAGAATAGTGATTTTAAAATTAAAGGATCAATTCCAGAACCCGAAATGTACTTGGCAAAATCGTTTAATAAAGCTCTAAAAGCTGGAGGAATAACTGTCTCCGGTAAAGAAAAATCTATTCGTGAATTTGATGGTAAAATCGCCAGAAAAGTTTTTCATACAACATATTCCCCCGATCTCTTAAAGATTGCAGATCAAACAAATCTAAAAAGTGTAAATCTATATGCCGAAACTTTTGCACGCCACATTGAGAAAAAAACAGGAAAAACTTGGGCTGCTGCTGTTGCCGATTTTTGGAAATCGAAAGGTGTTAATGTTGATGGTTTAATAGTGGAAGACGCCTGCGGACTTAGTCGCTTTAATGGATTAACAGCTCTTCAAATGACAGAGATGCTTAAATATATGCGACAAAAATCTGCCTATGGCGAAAAGTTTTTTAATACTTTACCTGTTGCTGGAACAAGTGGAACACTTTCTAGATATTGCATTGGGACCAAAGCCCAAAACCGTCTTCATGCTAAGAGCGGAAGCATGGCTAGGGTAAGAGCTTATGGAGGTTATATTCTTAATGCTTCGGGCGACGAAATTGCATTTTGCTTTATTGTAAACAATTACACTTGCCCAAATTATAGAATGAGGAAAATATTTGAAGATTTTTTTGTGCAAATTGCTAATATCTCCGAATAATGGGCGATTTATTTAAAACAACAATAGCTTTTATTAAGGACAATTTTAATTTGAAATTGTACATTTCTGTTGTTGCTGTAACTGCGCTTATTATCATCTTCGAGTATTCAACATACTACATAGATTTAACAAGTGATAGATTATCCTTGGATTTGCTTATTTATCCATTTAATTTTATCGTTTTTGCAATTTCGTATTATGCTGTCGTTGTTATGCTTAAAGTTTTCGATCCTGATAAAACCAATTTGAGTTTGGAATTTTGGCTTAAAAGCTTCGCAGGTTTAATGATTCTTAGTTTATATATTTCCTTTTTTGGCCACTATGGGTTGAATTTTGGATTATCTTATCCAGAGATTTATTATTATTACCATACATCCGAAAATCTTACAGGGATTGTTACTTTGTTATTTCCTCTGTTTTTAATTTATTTGATTTTTGATCGCAAAAGTGAAGCAGGTTTTTACGGATTAAACTTAAAAACTTTTAACTTTAAAATTGCATTAATTCTTACAGTTGTCGCTGTTTTAATTTCATTTGTCGGCAGTAAATTCGAGTCTGTTGGGCAATATTACCCAATTCTTAATAGAACTGCATACCAGATATTTGCCCATAAATCTGGATTAAATAAGATTCTAGTCGCAACCGGATTCGAAGCCGCTTACATGTTCGACTTTATTATGATAGAATTGTTTTTTAGAGGGTTTATGATTTTTGGATTTATAAAGCTATTGGGTAAGAATGCGATTCTGCCAGTTGCTACTTTGTATGCAGTAATTCACTTTGGTAAACCTTTACCCGAGACAATAAGTTCGTTTTTTGGAGCCTATTTTTTAGGAATTGTGGCATACAATCAAAAAAATATTGGAATAGGAGTAGTCCTGCATTGTGCTCTTGCACTTTCAATGGAATTGTTTACTTTGAGGTGGTAATGTGTTAACTTACAAAGGCTTTACCCTATCCCAGAATTCTTTAATTATTTTTCTGTTTTTAACATTTCCAACAAAGCCAGATTGTATTTTTTCGCCCTTAAATTTGAATCTAATTCCACCAAAAAACATAAAACCTACATTTACTTCAAATTTTTCGAGATTTTGATAAGGAATTACATAGCGAGTAGGGAGGGTAGAAATGAGCTCAGTTTCAAAAGCAACAATTTCAACGCTGTCGAGATTGTCAATAACGGAATTAAAGTAAGAAGGATCATAAATATTTTTTGAAACAATTCCTGTCATATCTTGCGCTTTGTCGGGTAATATAAACAGATATCTGGCCGTCATAATCATTTTGCCATTAATATTGTTTCCAGTATTTAAAACGTCGTTGATTTTAACCGACGGTAAATAAATATAATCCTCAAACTGTTTCATAGAATATCAGATTTAGTAATGACAAAATTACAATAAATTTCGTAATAATGCTATATTTGTAAAAAAAAGTGAAATTTTAACATTTATGTCATTTTTGCAAAGCAATAGCTTGTTTGACGATCCTCTGAGTTTGTTTTCCGCAATGTTGGAAGATATTCGAAGCGCAAAACGAAGCGTCTTATTGCAGACATATAAATTTGGCAATGACAGCATTGGTCAGAAATTTCGCGATGAGCTAACCAAATGCGCACGACGTGGTGTGAAAGTTAAGTTACTTATTGACTCGTGGGGAGCTGGTGTATCCGAATCTTTTTTCGAGGATTTGCTTAGCCTTGGTGGCGAAGTTAAGTTCTTTGAGAAAATAAAGCTTAGCCTAGATGTTTTTTCACGAAATCATAGACGAAATCATCGTAAACTTTTAATCATTGACCAAAGTATAACATATATTGGTTCAGCAAATATTACAGCATATAGTATTAGTTGGCGCGAATGTACCATAAGAATAACAGGCGATATTGCGCATAAGTTTGAAAGAATTTTTAATACAGATTGGCTGGTATCCAGTAAACTTTATTACAACAAACGTTTAAGCACCAGAATTCTTCGACATGGCGATATAGAGATTATTCGTGATGTTCCGGGAAATATTAGACAGCCAGTGCGCAAAAAGTATTTAAAGATGATTCGCGAGGCCAAGGATAAAATTATTATTGAAACACCTTATTTTTTACCAGGATCGGGTCTGCGTCGAAGTCTGGCTAGAGCTGTTAGACGTGGCATAAAGGTAATCGTTTTAACACCCGAGAATTCAGATGTTATGCTGTTTGATTTTCTGCGTAATAAGTATTTTGGATTTTTCCACCGAAATGGGATTCAGATTCTTTTGTACACACCTTCAAACTTACATGCAAAGGCTATTCTGGCCGATGAAACATCTTTTTTTATGGGTTCGAGTAATTTCGATTATCGCAGTTTTATGTTCATGCACGAAATAAACATAGCTGGAAAAAATCCCGAAATTTCATCGCTATTGAAAAATCACCTCGACGAAACCATTAAAGATTGCCGTTCTTTCGACTACGAGAAATGGAAAAACAGACATTTCTTTCAAAAGCTAATCGAATGGCTTTTGGTACCTGTTCGGCATTTGTTCTGACTTAGCTTTATTCTCCAAGCCATTGCATCAGTCAAATCTCCTAAGACCTATATTGACTCTGCCGAAGGGGCGAAGGACCGTCTTTCAATCCAACTCTGCCCCAAAACATATTTCAAATTCCCAAAAATTCACTTATCTTTGTCGCGTCAAAGTGACAGGGGTGCCAACAGGCTGAGATCATACCCTATGAACCTGATGCGGGTAATGCCGACGAAGGGAGGTACATGATTCATTCCGTTTAGCCTGATTTATTTTAAACTGTCGTTATGAGATGACCTAGAGTCGAGCAGGACGACCGCCCGTAATTTTTTTTAACGAAGGAATAGCGAGCTATTTAGAGGAAGAAAAAAATAAGGAAGAGAGTATTGCGAAGGCTATAGGGCATAGTAATAGATAGTTTAAAAATAATTCAGGCTAGTTTCATCCCAATTATTTTTTTAAAAATTAAAAATTAAATTATTATGAAACTTTTTCTTTTTTAAGTGTTTTTTATTGTCTTGGCCTTTTT
>JAQVGK010000083.1 GCA_028696755.1 Bacteroidales bacterium
AAACATGTCTGATTATCAGACACTTACAAATTTGTAGAGCAAAAAAAAACAACTTTTTATGCGAAAAAACTCAATTTTAGCTTACTTTTTCTTTGAAACTATTTTTTTTCACGCAAGTTGGGTTAAAAATAAGTGTGTTTGATGTAAAATTTTATGTTTTTTTTTCTGATATTTGTACTGAAATAATACCGTTATTAATACATGCGACGCTCCGAGACTCTAAAATTAGGCGAATTGATTAAACAATCGATTACTGATAATAAACTGGAAGACGGTCTTGACAAGGTGCGTGTAAAAGAAATTTGGTTCGAAGTCGCAGGAACTTATGCAATTAAAGCAACAACTGAAGTTTATGCCGAAAATGGTAAGCTGTATGTCAGTTTAAATTCTTCAATAATTCGTAGCGAAATTATGCTCATTCGCAGCGAATTAGTCAAAAGAATTAATCAACAGCTTGGTCGAAAATTCATTAACGAAATCGTTGTTCGCTAATGTACATACTAGGGATATCTGCATATTATCACGATTCGGCAGCTTGTTTAATTTTCAACGACGAAGTTATTGCTGCTGCTCACGAAGAAAGATTTACTAGAATAAAACAAGATGAATCGTTTCCCGTAAATGCTGTTAAATACTGCTTAAACGAAGCGGGAATCTCTTTAAATGATCTCGAGGCGATTGTATATTACGAAAAACCATTCCTCAAATTTGAGCGACTAATTGAATCATATTATCACTTTGCACCACTAGGATTGCCATCATTTGTAAAGTCCATACCAGTATGGGTAAAGGAAAAACTGTTTGTTAAAGATGAGATTTATAAGCAACTTAAAAATGTAGGTGATTATAATCGTAAAAATATTAAACTTTATTTTTCTGAGCATCATTTGTCTCATGCTGCTTCGGCTTATTTCGCATCAGGATTTGATCGAGCTGCCGTTTTAACTCTTGATGGGATGGGAGAGTGGGCATCAGCCTCTATTGCTCATGGGAATGCTAACAATCTCCAAATAATTAAAGAACTTCATTACCCGAATTCTTTAGGTTTACTTTATTCGGCTTTTACTTACTTCCTAGGTTTTATGGTAAATAGTGGTGAGTATAAGCTTATGGGTTTAGCTCCTTACGGGAATCATAATTCCGATCAAGTAATTTCTTATAAGGAAATCATCCGTAGCAAACTCGTTGAAATAAAAGATGATGGCAGCTTAAAGTTAAATATGAAATATTTTGCTTTTGCAACCGGATTAAAGATGATTAGAAATCAAAAGTGGGAGAAATTATTTGGTTTTAAAAGACGTTTGCCTCAGCATAATGTTGAGCAGCACCATTCGAATCTCGCACTTGCAATTCAGGAAATTACCGAAGAAATTGTTCTAAAAATGGCTGCCGAAGCTAAGCGTTTAACCGGCGAAGCTAATATTTGTCTGGCTGGAGGTGTTGCACTTAATTGTGTAGCAAATGCTGCATTGCATAATGAAAATATCTTCGAAAACATTTTTGTTCAGCCTGCTTCTGGCGATGCTGGTGGCGCATTGGGTGCTGCATATTCATATTTGTATTTACATAAGAAATTCCCAATCACTAAATCCGAAACCGACAGAATGAAAGGTGCTTTTCTGGGGCCTGCATTTTCTGATACGGATGTGCTTAAAACTGCTCGTAAATATTCTGCAACTTATCATTATTTCGACAGCGACCAAGCATTGTTTGAGTTTGCAGCGCAAAAAATTGCAACTGGAAATGTCGTTGGTTGGTTTCGCGGCAGAATGGAGTTCGGTCCGCGCGCTCTCGGCAACCGAAGTATTCTTGGCGATGCACGAAATCCCGAGATGCAAAAGAAACTTAATCTTAAAATTAAATTCCGAGAAGGATTTCGTCCTTTTGCACCTTCTGTGTTAGCTGAGGATACTAACGATTATTTTAATATTCACATCGATTCGCCTTACATGCTATTTACAGCACCAGTAAAACAAGAACTGCGAAATCCTCTTCCCGAGGATTATGAGAATATGGAGTTAATGACTCGCTTGTATGTGCAGCGATCTAGTGTTCCGGCAATAACGCATTGCGATTTCTCTGCACGTTTGCAAACTGTTCATAAAGATACAAATCCCGATTATCATAGTTTGATAAACGAATTTAAAAGAATTACTGGTCTGTCAATTATTGTAAACACTAGTTTTAATGTTCGTGGCGAACCTATTGTTTGTAATCCTGATGATGCGTTCAGGTGTTTCATGCGAACAGATATGGATATTTTAGTTATGCAGAATTATGTGTTTATGAAAGAAGATCAAAAAATAGATAAGAAAGTTTTTAACGATAAATTTAAACCCGATTAAACATGGAATTTCTAAAAGATTTTTGGTTGTTTCTTAAAGAAAGAAAAAAATATTGGCTGATTCCAATAATTATAGTGCTTTTGTTGGTCGGAATACTAATTGTGTTTGGTGGTTCCAGTTCGGTAGCACCTTTTGTTTATACTTTGTTCTAATTATTAACATTATAAAAAGTGTTTAGTGGGTATGATTGAAGATTATGAGAAAAATGCATGGAGCATGGCGCATGGAGCTCAGATCGCAATAATTTGTACATTTTTGCAAATATTAATACTAAATAATATTTTCAAAAAGTATAATTTGAATATTCAGCAGGAACAGCTCCATGCCCCATGCTCCATGCCAAATAACTAGTGAGTATAGTATTAGATTAGTAAATATTGAAGTTTTGAAAAAAGATAAGTACAGAAATATTGCCGATTGCTTAGTAATTACTGCTGGTTTAGTTGTAATTGGATTGATTACAGAGATAGAAATTCTGTTTTATATTGCTGCTACAATTGGTGTTTTAACTGCTTTGGTTCCTCCACTAGCTAGTGCTACATCTTTTTTATGGAATTGGATTGGTAAAATTTTAGGTTTTTTTGTATCAAAAATTGTTCTTACACTTGTTTTTTATATTGTTTTATTCCCATTTTCGATTTTACACAAACTTTTTTCAAAGAATAAGAGTATAAGTAACAGAAAAAAGGAAACTTACTGGGTAATTAAAGAAAAAAGAGAAATAGATTTTAATAAACTTTGGTAATTATTGTCGAAGCATAGCAGAATAATCCGTGTTGCCGCCCGAATTATCTTTTTTAGCTTGCTGATAGTTCATTTAGTGCTGCTTTTTCTGGGCAGAAGCTGGTTTCTTTCAACCTTGCTTTTCTACCCAGCGATCGGTTTATTTGTCATTTTTATAGTTAAAACGCTTTTTCTACGAAATCGTGATCTGCCTGCGCAACAATTTAAATTGAAGCAACTAAGGTATTCTGTTTTGTTTGTAGTATTGATTTTAATATTGACTGATTCTGGAATTCGGGTTTTTACAAAAAGATACAGAAGTTACAGCGAAAACAATTATGGTTGGTTTTATTATTCTCCGTTTTATGATGGAGCATCTGATTTGAAAAAGTTTCTTTTTTCTAACAATACAAACGAATTCGATGTTCATCCACCAAACTCTTCGTACAATTACACATCAGCAGACTTTAGTTTTGAGCATATTTATAATGAGTTTGGACTTCGAGAAAGAAAAAATATGACCGATTCGATAAAGGGTAAGTCACTTATTTTAACTGTCGGTGATTCATTTACCGAAGGAGTCGGAACATCTCAGGATTCGACCTGGCAAATAATTCTAGAGAAAAATTTGAATAAAGCAGAATCGGAAAAATATTTTGTCGCAAATGCAGGAGTCTCTGGGAGCGATCCTGTTGAAACG
This sequence comes from Bacteroidales bacterium, assembly GCA_028696755.1. The sequence goes on from JAQVGK010000083.1 coordinate 3,769, forward strand.
TTTTTATTATGTACTAAACTTTCTAAAAAGTTTAATCCTGATTTTGTGATTCTGAGCTTTGGTAGTAACGATATCACCGACTTAATTCAAAGAGATAAATTTGAGATGGAGGATAACTCTGACAATTTTTTTCAACCTGCAGGATACTATTTTTATTCATGGTCATATCTTTTTAGGGTGTTTTCTTCTTGGATTTATGATTATCCCGAATTGTTTATGAATGAAGCGAAATTTAGAAGTAAGTGCTCAAAATCAGCTAATCTGATTGCAGAAATATCCGAATCTGTTGTTGCTGATGGTCAAACAAAATATTACAAGACAATTGTTGTTTTTTATCCTGTTAAGCATGAGGTGATTACTGGAAGATACAACTTTCCAGAGTTGCAAAAAGCTATTGACGAACTAAAGAAAAATCCCAATATTCTTGTCGTAGATATTTTACAGTTTTATAATAACACCCAAGAATCTTTTATTATTCCAGCCGATATTCTTTATTGGCCTCGCGATGGTCATATGACACCAATAGGTTATAGAATGTGGGCAGAAATTCTTTCTTCGGAAATGATGGTTTCTGGAGTGCTTGAAGTGTATTAACGAGATTAAATATGGGGGCGTGTATCTTTTGGCGTTAGTATTTCTTGCGCAAGCAAAACAAAAATCACTTGTGGTGATGAACTCGAACCATGACAAAAGATGTCCACAAAACCTGCCATCAAAAAAAAACACTTACTCAATTAAAATTTTTTCTATCTTTATAGGTTTATTTTATTACTTGTTTTATGCCAGTTGATAAATTTACGAAAGAGTTGGAAATACTGGAACAGCGCATTGTTCAAAGTGGAAAAATTGTTATAGTTCCTCACTATAATCCCGATGGTGATGCCATAGGTTCTGCACTTGGTTTGTATATCGTTCTCAAAAAAATGGGCAAAAATGTTGAAGTGATTAGCCCAACATTGTATCCCGATTTTCTTAAATGGTTGCCATTTAATAATAAAATTCGTGTTTTAGGTAAAAAAACAGAATCTGATCCTCATATCTTTGAAGGAGCTGATTTACTGATAGGTGTCGATTTTAATGCACCAAGTCGAATCGATAACATTAAAGATAGATTTAATGCTTCAAAAGCATTCAAGGTATTAATCGACCATCATCCAAATCCCGAAAACTTTACAGATATTTTAATTTCGGACACATCTTATAGCTCGACTGCTGAGCTAGTGTTCGAAATTATTGAGGCTACTGCATTAAAACCATATTTTGATAAGGATGCTGCAACTGCTTTATACACTGGCTTGATGACAGATACAGGTTCGTTCAGTTTTAACTCATCATCACCTAATACATTTAGAGTTGTTGGCGAGATGATGAAAGCGGGTGTTGATAAAGATCGAACTTTTGATAAAGTTTATAATAGCTTTTCGTTCGATCGAATGAGATTCATGGGGCATGTAATGCTAAACAGAATGATCGTTATTCCCGAACTTAAAACTGGATATATTTACATCACTGCCAAAGATCGTAAAGACTTTAACGAGCAATTTGGAGATACCGAAAATTTTGTAAATATTCCTCTCGGTATAAAAGGCATAGTTTTTTCAGCAATCTTTATTGAGAGAGATAATTTTATTAAAATTAGTTTTCGATCCAAAGGAAGCTTCGATGTAAATAAATTTAGCTCTATGCATTTTAGTGGTGGAGGACATCGCAATGCTGCAGGAGGAGAAAGTCATTCCTCTTTACACGAAACAACAGAAAAATTCGTTAGTGTATTACAAACTTATGCCGAAGAATTAAAGAATTATGAGTACTAAAAAATTAAATATCCTTCTTTTAGTTGCAATTGTATCGTTTTTTGTTGCCTCATGTAACAACGAGAATACTAATCAGGAACAAAGTGCGCTGCCTTACTCTGTTGTGAAAAAGCTCCATCGCCAAGAATTGCTAGATTGGAACAAAGGACTTGTTTCGATTGATTACAGCGTTATACAGAAGTTTATCGAGCGTCGAAAATGGGATATGCAGGTAACAGAAAGTGGTTTGTACTGGCAAATATATTCTCAAACTGATGATATAAAAGCCGAAGATGGATTGATTGCATTATTCTCATATAAAACATCTTTACTCGACGGTACCTTGATTTATTCGTCAGAAGAATTTGGAAATAGAGAGTTACACCTTGGGCATAATCAGGACGAACTGGGCTTAAACGAAGGAATATTGATGATGAAAAAAGGTGAAAAAGCAAGATTTATTATGCCTCCACATCTAGCTTTTGGTGTTCCAGGTGATGGATTTAGAGTTCCTTATTATTCTGTTTTGGTTTACGAAATAGAACTTCTGGATCTTTATTCGCCCGAACAGGAAGTAGTTATGGAAGACGGATGGTATTAGGAGTTATAAATGCGAAGTTAGGAGTGCAAAGTTTAACTTTTTAAATTTAATTTTAGAGATATGAAGTACATTTTGGGTTTGATTTTTATTAGTGTTGTGTTTGTTTCTTGCAATGGTGGTAAGATGGGGTTTGAAAAACATGAGTCGGGACTGGAGTATAAGATTGTTGAAAAAGTTTCGACTGATTCGCTATTGAAGCAGGGCGATGTGGTTGCATTAAATCTAAGTTATGAGACCGAGGATGGTACTGTACTTTTTAGTTCATCCAAGTCGGAGCGTAAATATTTGCGCACAATAGCAAAACCATCACACAAAGGCGGTAGTTTCGAAGATGGTATGTGTTTGCTTGGTGTTGGCGATTCGGCCTTATTTAGAATCGATGCCGAGAGTTTTTTGCTGTTCACCGAAACTTATTCCAAGCTTCCTAAGGATGTAAAACCTGGAGATTTTGTTATCGTCAAAGTTCGTGTAATTGAAAAAATTGGTGAGGAAGATTTTACCCAGATTCTTTCTGACAGATATCACGAAAACGAAGAGGTCGAAATGCAATTATTGGAAAATTACTTGTCCAATGCTAATATAACCCAGAAACCAACAGAATCGGGCTTGTATTACATCGAAAAAGTTAAAGGAACTGGCAAGCAAGCTATGCCTGGATCTGAAGTTACAGTGCACTACACTGTTTGCTTTGTTGATGGACAAGTTCTCGAAACTAGTCTTGAGGGCGACCCACTTACTTTTAAGATTGGTTTAAATCAAGTTATTGCTGCTTGGGAAGAAGGTATTGCAATGATGAAGGAGGGTGGCAAGGCAACTTTGATCGCTCCATCAAAAATTGCTTATGGGAAAGATGGTAAAGGAACAATAATGCCATATACTACTCTCGTTTTTGAAGTAGAACTACTAAAAGTTAAATAATGAAAAGAACTGCCTTAAGCATATTGGCTTTAATTTCTGTTTTTTTGATTTTTTCATGTAAAAACAATCCAAAGCCCGAACCAAAACCTGATAAAAAGAATCAGGATGAGCTAAAATACAATAAAGATAGTGCATCCGACGAGATGGCCGTTTTAGTCTTTAGAGATGATGTACAGGTTGAGTATATCGAATCAACTCCTGATAAAGTCTTTCGGGAAACAAAGTCTGGTCTCGAATACCGTTTTGTTAAAAATGGCAATGGTAAAAAATATCCAAAGGTTGGCGATGTCGTTTATATCGATATGACTTACAAAACAGAATCCGATTCAGTTTTATTCCATAGTCGCGATATTGACAAGAATTTTAAAATGAGAGTGGAAATCCCATCGCATCCAGGTGGCTGTATCGAAGAGGCTTTTATGATGTTGAACGAAGGTGATAGCGCGGTTTTTAAAATTGATGCTATTAATTTCTTTACTTACACTCAAGAAAAAGTTACGATTCCGAGATTTATTAAGAAAGGCGATAAACTCGTTTTTAATATTAAACTTGTAAAACTGGTTGAGGGAACAGATTATGTAAAACAGAATGCGGATATGTATGCTTTCTACATAAATCAGGAAAATAGTCTTATCGAAAGATACCTGCTTGATTATGAGTATCCTGTTGTTAAACGTGAATCTGGCCTACGAATCATGACAATTAAAAAAGGAACAGGTAAAAAGCCTTCGAAGGGAAATGCAGTAACAATTCACTATACTGCTGGATTTATTGATGGTGGGGTGTTCGATTCAACAATTGAACGCAATCAACCTTTTCGATTTGTGATGGGTAATAAGGAAGTTATTGAAGGCTTGGAAGAAGGAGTTTCTCAAATGAACATTGGCGATCATTGTATGCTTATTATGCCGTTTCGACTAGCATACGGCGATGAAAAAACTGGAGTCATTCCACCATATTCAACCCTTGTTTTTGAAGTAGAATTAATAGATGCAAAATAATAACGAGATATTGCTTTTTTTTGGGTCGTTTAACCCCGTTCATAACGGACATCTGGCTATTGCTTCTTATTTTACAGAGTTTTATGGCATTAGAGAACTTTGGTTTGTAGTTACTCCACAAAATCCTCTCAAAAATCCAGGCTCTTTACTGGCAGATCGCGATCGTCAGCATCTTGTTAATCTCGCAATCGGTGATTATCCTAAGTTTAAAGTTTCGGACATCGAGTTTTACTTGCCAAAGCCAAATTATACAATAAATACCCTAACATATCTCAGCGAGAAATTTCCAACAAAGAAATTCAGCCTCTTAATCGGTGGAGATAATATCGAAACATTTCACAAGTGGAGAAATTACCAAAAGATTCTGGAAAATTATCGTATTTACGTTTATAAACGTCCTGGAACAGAAATTCCAGCTCTTTCAAAATTTGAAAACGCTGATATTATTGTTCCCGAAGTTCCTCAAATGGAAATTTCTTCGAGTATGATTAGAAAAGCGATTAAAGAAAATAAAGATGTGAGATTTTTTATGCCAGCAAAGGCGTATGATTATATTAAGGAAATGGGATGGTATCGGTAGCAACACAGCCAGACCTGTCAGTGTCCGCAGGACCTGACAGTGTCGCACATACAGTGCAGACAGTGTCGCAGATGCACTGCAGACAGCGTCGCAGAAGTAAAAACAATAGTTCAACAAACAGGTTTATTAAGAATATCTAAAAATAATGGACAGAGTTAAAGCAGGATATTGGGCAGGTGGAGTATCAGTGTTAACAAATACTCTCTTATTTGGGCTAAAGTTTTGGGCAGGGATTGTAACTGGTTCTATTGCTCTTACTGCTGACGCTTGGCATACTTTAAGCGATTCACTTAGCTCAATTGTTGTGATTGTTGCCGTTAAATTGTCTTCAAAGAAAGCCGATAAGGATCATCCTTTTGGACATGGCCGCTGGGAGCAGATAGCTGCAATGTTTATTGGTTTTATTTTAGCAATTATTGCTTGGGATTTTCTTTCTTCATCAATCGAAATGTTTAGGTCGCGTGAGTCTGCCGAATTTGGTATACTTGCTATTGTTGTAACAATTGTTTCTATTGTGATTAAAGAAGCTTTGGCTCAATATTCTTTTTATATTGCACGCAAAACCAATAATGTTTCGATAAAAGCTGATGGTTGGCATCACAGGTCGGATGCGCTTTCTTCGGTTGTTGTGCTCATAGGAATTTTCTTCAGTGGAATGTTCTGGTGGATCGATAGCGTTCTTGGAATAATTATCTCTCTGATGTTGTTCTATGCAACTTTCGTAATTGTTAAAGAGGCAATCAATAAACTTCTTGGAGAAGAGCCAACCGAAGAACTTACTAATAATATTAAGCAAATTGTGAACTCAGTTTATAAAGATGATGCTGACGCTCATCACTTCCATATTCATAATTACATTTCGCACCAAGAGCTTACTTTTCACATTCGACTTAACCCAGAAATGGATATTACACAAGCTCATCATATTGTGACTGATATTGAGAAGAAAATCCTTGACGAAACAGGGATAACTGCAACAATTCATATCGAACCAAAAGAACCCGAGCACTAAATTACAAATTCCAAATCACAGACTTAGCAGTAATCATTGTGATTTGGAATTTGTTATTTGTGATTTTTAATTTGATATTATTTAGAATTTAGCATTTGGGGCTTAGTGCTTAAAATCTTTTAGCCTCCACACCCCTTGCTTCCCTAAAGGGAAGCCGACGCACGATGCACTGAGGGCAGGCTCCCTTTAGGGAAATAGGGGCCGGGTAGGCAATTGAAATTTCAAATCCCAGACATAGCAGTAATCATTGTGATTTGTAATTTGTGATTTGTGATTTTTAATTT
>JAQVGK010000084.1 GCA_028696755.1 Bacteroidales bacterium
TACTAATTTCCTCTAATTCTTTATTATGAGCTTCTTATGACTTTGTTATGAGTACTAGATGAGCTTGTTATGATGTTATTATGACGGTATTATGACAATATTATGACTTCACTATGACAATACTATTAGGATTCTATGAACAACACATCAAAGAAATGGAGTATTTGCAATGGCTCTTTGCTATGGAAAACAGAAAAAATAAAAAAATCTTTTTTGGCTGAAAAGCTATACGATTAATTAATACATCAACTCCCTGCATCACCCGCCTTACCTGCATTATGTGTAATTTGGCTATTTGTAGGGGAATTACACTGTGTGTGGATTGCGGTGAGGCATCAAAATTGCGAAGCACCTCTTCCGCAAACGGGAAGAAAATGCCACAGGTTCGGGTGAAGGTGGCAGCGTTGGTCTGGGTGAAGCGAATTTTCTTCCCGTTTGCCGGCAAGAAAACTCATTGTGGCTATGCAGCGATTTCTTTAACGTTTGCAGCCTGTAAAATATAATCTGCTGCTGCTTGTGCTTGTGAAGCGGCAGAAATAACAAACTTTTTGTCGTCCTTCATCACTTGCAACCAATTTTCAATATATGTTGCATTGTCAGTAATTCTGCTTTCATAACCTAAAAATGCCATCATAAATGCAGATGTTATCTCTGCAATTAATTCTTCGAATGCGTATTCCTTCGAACCAAAACTGTTTTTTATTGGTCGGTTTAATCTGCTTTCGGCTCCTGTCCAGTGTCCAAGCTCATGCAGTAGAATCGAATAAAAAGCCTCTTTTGAAACAAATTGTTTTGACAATGGCAAATATATTTTGTCCTCTGATGGCTTGTAAAAAGCGTCATTTTGTGCCTCGTAACAAATATTTGCACCTGTTGCCAAAACAAGATTTTCAGCCTTTTCATCCCTTTCAATTTCTGTAAGGATGTCAACCTCTGGTTGCTCGTAATAGGCTGCTGGCAGTCCTTCAACACAGCAAACATTAAAAACTTTATAGTCTTTTAGATAACCGATTTTCTTTAGTTTCAAATGTTCAATAGATTGTTTCTTTTTTAGCATTTCTTCGACCTGGCGTGTAATATTTGCTCCTGTTTCTTCATCAAGATACATTACCGAAGTATAAACCACCATCGCAGATTTACTGCCTTTTACAATTCGGGCGTTTAGCTTTTCAATCTGCTTAAACGTCAACCAACGGTTTAAACTATAGTTTCTACGACGTTTAATAAAACTCAACAACAGTTGATTTATACCGTTGTATCTATGGTTTGAAACTACGTTTCGGGCGAAAACTTCGCCTGTTAAACTGTACCAACATTCCGAAAAATCATTGTTTCGGTGTTCCTCTAACATCTCAATAATTGTTGAGGTTATGCGCTCATAAATTTCGTTTGTGTTCATGACTGTGAATTATTAATTAGTACTAAGTCAAATTTTTCAATCAGAATTTTAAGTTTTGGATTTTTTGCAATCATCAGGTTTAACTTTTCTCTGTCCGACAAAATGTGTCGTTCTGCCTTTTTTGGCTGTGGTTTCAATATTTTGTTTTCATTTTCCATAATCAAAAAATTAAAGGGCATCCTGTCAGAATTACCTGCAGGACTGCCCAAATAATTAAAACTCGATTTACTCACACTATTAAATTATTTAAGCGGTGTTCGTGAAACGCTTCGCTTATTTGCTGTTCAATCTCTGTAATCTTTGTTACAAGCGTGCTGTTGATGGCATCGACAACCTTTGCAAAAACTTCTGTATTTGAAGTTTTAAAGGTGTTGCCATTTTCATCAGTCAAAACAATACATTCGCTGAATTGATTTGCACCTACGACAAAAGATGTCAGTTTCTTTCTACTTGCCTCTAGCTTTTCCCTTTTTTCAATCAAGGTTTTGAGGTTCTCGATGCGTTCGATTTTTTGTTCGAGCGTTAATTGTGGCTTTGGTGGTGCTGGCACTTCCACAATTTTAATAACTTCCTGTACTGCCTCAACTGGTTTTTCAACCTTTTCGACATTCTCCACAGGTTCAACAAAAGTAATCGGGTCAACCGTTTCAACTGTTTTAACTTCGGGCTTTTCTTGCCCGTTTGGCTTTGGCTGTTCGTTCTGCTTAAAATTAGTCGGAGCAAGAACATTTTTTCCGTTTAAAACTGCAACGTCTTTTTCAGTTGCTTTTCCGTTTGTTTTCTTTGCTGTTAAAGTTTCCATACATTAAAAATTTAGTTGTTTATAATTGAGTTAATTAAAAAATTCGGTTAAATGGTCTGCTAAATCTGTTCCCGACCAAAGTCGGGATGTGTTCAACTAAGCAATTCAAAAAACCTTTTGAATCGCAAGTTTCACAACACATGCAGATTATAGATTTTGAGCGGAGTTCATTTCCAAAGAATTTTGGAGCTGACTGTCTGCTTATTTCCTGTTTTTTGCACATAATTTTCATTTTTTCAAAATTTTCCATAATGCATTTCATGAGTTTTTTCGCGTATGTTCTGCATTATAAAGGCATGGTGGACTGAATGCCAGCAATAGAGATAGTCCTTAGTGTTCAGATTTTATTTAGCTCGCAGCAGAATGCGGGCAGGCAGTAAACTTTAAGACAATACTGAGCGACGCAGGAGAGAAGGATTTTCTTAATGTTTACTCAAGCAAAAGCGATAGGAAGCTTTTCAATAGTGGAGAGTAGCGGAACATTGAAATGCTGACCGATTTTGCGGTGGCTTTGATGATTACAAAGCACGAAAAACAATCTGAACACTTAGGAATATCTATTTATCTTCTATTGTGGCGTTCAGGACGACGTGCCATCTTTGCAGACACATTCGCAGGAAAACTCATGAATTCATCGTTATTTTGAAAAGCCAATTTTTGGTGCAAAAACAGATAGAGATAAGCAGACAGGCAGCGACTTCCTCTGGAATTGAATTCTTCGAGATCGGGCTGTTGCATTGAGATTAAGCAAAAAAAATGGGGCACGAAGCCCCAATAATTAAATTCTATTTTATGGAAGTAGCATGATTTTTCATGCATCTTCTAGCACATAAGTTTTATTCAAATGTTTCATGTCTTTGCCAACTTTTTTATCCAAAAGCCTGGCATAAATTTTCGTCATATTTATCGAGCTATGGCCAAGCATCTTTGAAACTGTTTCTATTGGCACATCGTTATTGAGAGTGACAGTGGTAGCAAAGGTATGGCGAGCGAGGTGGCTTGTGAAATTCTTGTTTATCTCACAAAGATCAGCGATTTCTTTTAGATAGGCATTCATTTTTTGGTTGGAATTCACTGGTAAAAGAACTTTGTTAGCAAGGCAATAAGCATCGTTTTTGTATTTATCTAGAATCTTTTGAGTTACATCAAGAATCGGAATTGTGCTTAGATTATCTGTTTTTTACGGTTTATCTTAATCCATTTTCCGCCATCGGTACCTATAACTATATGTTCACGACTAAGTCTTTTTAAATCAGAATGAGCCAAACCAGTAAAACAAGAAAACAAAAAGCAATCTCTAACTTGTTCAAGTCTGGGTGTGCTGAACTTTTTATTGATTAGAACTTTGAGCTCTTCTTCTGAAAGAAATCCACGGTCAACTTTTTTCAATCTCATTTTAAAGTTTACAAACGGATCCTTATCCAAATGTCCGTTTGTAATAGCTAGTCTGACAATCTTTTTGAAGTTCTTGATGTATTTCATAGTGGTGTTGTGTGCACACTTACGAACAGTCTTAAAATAGATTTCATAATCAGTAACAAATTCGTGATCGAGCTCTGACAAATAAAGGTCGTCACGATTGTATTTTTGCTTAATGAAATCTCTTGTATGCTTGAGAGAGGTTTCATAACGTTCGACTGTTTCGGGTGAGTAGTCAATATTGATAAGAGCTCTTACTTTGTCATTGTGTTCCTGGAAGAGTTCGAGGACCTTCTTGCCCCTATCCTCTTCTGCCTCAATCCCGAAGTAAGCATTTTTAATTGCGGTAATATCAATATGCTTGTTATCAGATTTTAAATTATTGACAATTTGATAAATTTGTACTCGATTGCTCTCAATGTATTGATTTATCAATTTAGCCTCTTTTGTTATTCCCAAACATGCTCCTTTTTCTGTGCTCCAAATTTTCAGATTTACACTCCTATTCAAGGCTAAATCAAGCCTTTCACCTTTAACAGTAATTCTCATGTAAATAGGTGCCTCACCGTTTTTTAAAAGTTTTGTTCTCTTAACAAAGAACAGTAAACTTAATGTCGTTCTTTTCTCCATAATTTACCAATTTTTACAGTATTAAACTTAACAAATTATGGTTCATTTTCAAAGCTCAAAGTGCTGTTATTCAGTGCTTTCGGCTCTAATTCGGTGGACTCAACTAAATATTTTTTTAGTCCACCGAATAGCACACTAGACTGCGTTAAAATAGGGGTATTTTTGCCCAATTCGCAAAAAGCAAAAACCCCTGATTCTGTTCAAAATCAAGGGTTTGCGCTGTTCTGCTTTTCTATTCCGCGGAGAGAGGGGGATTCGAACCCCCGGTACCAGTTACCCAGTACGTCAGTTTAGCAAACTGGTGGTTTCAGCCACTCACCCACCTCTCCATGTGGTAAATGAGAATGCAAAAATACATATTTTTTAATATCGACAAAATATATTTTTAAGAAAATTACACCGCAAACAGTTCTGTGCTTAGATATTTCTCGCCACGGTCGGGAAAAATGGTTACAATACGGCCCTTTTCTATCTTTTTTGCGGTTTCAATTGCTGCGTATAAAGCTGCCCCACTGCTCATTCCGCAAAAAATGCCTTCGTTTTTTACGATTTCGCGAGTAATGGCAAATGCTATTTCGGTTTCGACCATAATTCTGTCGTCGATTTTTCGAGGGTCGTAAATTGCTGGAATAATTGCCTCTTGCATATTCTTTAGTCCTTGAATGTAATGGCCTTGAACAGGTTCGGCACAAACAATTTTAATATCAGGGTTATATTCTTTAAGAACCTTCCCCACTCCCATTATCGTTCCTGATGTTCCTATTGCTGAAACAAAATAATCTATCTTTCCATTGGCTTGCTTCCAAATTTCTTCGCCAGTTGTCTTGTAATGCGCCACTCCATTGTATTTGTTCGAAAACTGATCAGTCATAAAATATTTTTCGGGATGTTTTTCGACCAGTTCATGTACTTTTCGAATTGCTCCATCAGTGCCGAATTCTGCATCTGTTAAAATAACATTTGCACCAAAAGCTTTTATCATTTTTCGCCTCTCGACCGACACTGCCTTACTCATAACTATTTCGACCTTGTAACCTTTAATAGCACCAATCATTGCAAGTGCAATTCCAGTGTTACCAGAAGTAGCTTCGATTATCGTTTTATCTTTACTAAGCTTTCCACTTGCTTCGGCCTGCTCCAAAATTTTAAGTGCAATTCGATCTTTTATGCTGCCAGTAGGATTACGACCTTCAACTTTAACAAGAATCTGAACATTAGGATTTGGATTTAATCTTGTTATCTCAACCATGGGTGTTTCGCCTATTGTCTGAAGTATGCTTTCGTGAATCATTAGATTTTTTTTTGCGCAAAAATAAAAAATAATGATTGGAGAATGTAATAAATTGGAAATTATCAATGATATTATTTCGTAACAAACAGAATATCAGGCAATTATACAAATTGTAGGCTCTGTCGATTAAGAGGTCGTATATGTTAAACCATATTACCTCAATCATTCTTTGCTGACGCCTTTTTTAATTTAACGCTAATTGACGAATTTTGCTGACGCCTCAAAAAGACATAGGCGCCAGTAAAATTCGTCAATTGACTACGTCGAAGGCTAAAGCCGTTCGCGTTCGTAAAAAAAAACTAGGAGCTAGCGATGCAAGCGACAAGTTAACTCTGCGGGTTACGTTGTTTGGACTGTCATTCACACATTATGCAAAAAAACCTTGGGCGAATATTATTTAACTAATTAAGCAAATACAAATTACGCAATTAGTGAAATTGACTTCGTCGAGGGCTAAAGTTGCTACTGACTCCAAAAAATCTAAAACCAGTGCAGCGAGTGATAGGATAAATCATCTAAATACGATTTACACGACATTTCGACTTAACAAAACGAAATATATTGGCTTTTACAATCCGAAAATTTGCCTAAACATCATACAGCATCAACTTCTCAATTCTGGTGTCTTGAATTTTAAGAATTTTAAATTTGAACTTTTTGTCGTTATCGTTAATTGTAATTGTGCTGTTTTCCTTTGGAAAGTTCCCAGTATGGTAAAGAATATACCCTGCTATTGTCTCATACTCGTCCGATTCGCTCAGATCGAAGCCAAACTCTTCGTTAAAGACATCCACTTCCTGACGACCCGACATAATAAAATTACCATCAGCAGTAATCTGCACATTAAGTTCCGGGGCATCATGCTCGTCTTGAAATTCGCCGAATATTTCTTCCATAATATCCTCAACTGTAACCATCCCGCTGGTAGAACCAAATTCATCAACAACAACAGCCAGTGATTTATTGCTTTGAATAAGCTTTTCGAATAGCTTTTTTGCCGACATTGTTTCGGGTACAATCAAAACCTGACGCATGATGTTGCGAGCTTTCTGAGGATTTTTAAAAATATCTTTAACATTAACATAAGCCTCAATTTCATCGATGCTGTCTTTATAAACAAGGATATTTGAATGTCCAGATTCTATGAATTTGTCGCGTAATTCGGAAATCTCAATTGTTGAAGGGACCGCAATAATTTTGTTACGCGGGATAATACACTCGCGCAGTTTGATTGAAGAAAAATCCATTGCATTCTGGAAAATTCTCAGCTCGTGAGCCGAATTTGTTTCCTTATTATCCGATTTACTAGCTTCAAGAATATCTTCGATATCAATTTTGCTAAATGCCCGATCTTCTATTGTGTAGTCTACTCCCTTTTTTGAGAATAGTCTAATAAGTTTTGTGGCAATTGTAACTGTTACAAATCCTATCGGATAAAACAAATAGTAAAAAATAATTAGCGGTAAAGCGAATGTTTTAAGTGCTTTATAATTAACTATTCTAAACAATGTTTTTGGCAAAAATTCGGCAACAAAAAGAATTAGCAGCGTTGAAATTAAGGTTTGGAAAATTAGTACTACAAATTCGCTGCTCACGTAATCTCTAATTGGGGATTCGAGAACTTTCGCCATAAAAATACCATAAATTACCAGCACGATATTATTACCGACCAGCATAGCTGTGATATATTTTGATGGATTATTATTAAATATTGTTAGGATGTTTGAGCTGAATCCCGATTCTTTTGTTGCCAGCTCAAGTCGCAATTTATTTGATGATACAAAAGCAATCTCCATCCCGGAAAAGAATGCAGATAAAATTATTGATACTATGATAATCAACCAATCCATTATTTGTAACGATTTTCCCTGCGCTCGGCATTTTTTCGTTGCAATCGGCGAACACCAAACATACCAATTGAGATAATCCCGATGCCATAAAACATCCAGGATTTTTCGAAGCCAACTTCAAAATGATAATAAATCCCGACTCCAATGCAAAAAGCAGCAGTAGCTAGGTACAAATACTCAATCACTATCATTACGATTTTCTTGCTATTCATCTTTAATTTTTATTGATCCTGTTGGTTTAATAATTTTCCATTTACTAAATTCCTGATTCGATTCGAAACCTTCGCCAAATAATATTTCGTCGGCAGTTGTAATTCTCACAAACTTATCGGAATAAATCATTTCCTTTTTCATGTTCCAGAAAAGCTGATGAGTATTTATTTTCTCGGATTTAGCACTATTGTTAACTTCGACATCATTTTTTGCCTCCCACAATTCGTCATTTATCAGGTATTTGGCATATTTACATTTTAGTGTTCCTGTAACCTGCATTGCCGAATTGTAGAACTCAACATTTAGACCTTTCGGATATTCATCATAAGGCTTTTCCACCTTATCATATCTCACAAGTTCGGGAGCATAAATTTTAAGCTTAACTCTGCCCGAATCGCTAAAAGTTGTTTCGAGACCTTTAACAACAAAAGAGGGAAGTTTGTTTGTTTCGGTGATACGATTTACTGTTTCGATATCATTCTTACAACAAATAAACATCGTGCTGACAAAAATTACCAGCACGACATTAAGTTTAATATATTTTGTGAAACTATAATTCACTTTTATTTACACCTGATTGTTGTAGTTTCGCCAACCCAACATCCTACTGTAAACGATGCTCCTTCGGTTAAATTCTCCCAGAAAACTTCTTCCTGAGTTGGGAATCCGCCAGAGTATCGACCGATTAGTTCGTTTGCTTCTTCGGCAACTGATGGGTCAACATTTTTAGCTTTAATAAATTGGTCAACGATAACCCAGTTTATACTTTTCTTTTGAACAACGGTTTCGCCACAACCTCCACCAGCAGCATAGCATTTTCCGATTAGGATATATGCTTTACCGTAATTTGGATTGTTTGCGATTGCACCTCTTGCAGCAGTTCTAGCTTTAACGTAGTTCTTAAAATTGCTAAAATAAAGTAATCCAAGTTCGTAGTACATATCTGCTTTTTTCAATGCGTCCTCTTCGAGAGAAATAGCTTCTTCGTAGAATTTTTCAGCATTTTCGCCTTCGCCACGTCTAAAGTAACTCTGTGCGATAGAGTGAGCAGAAGTTGATGATTTTTCGGCATTGTAAACGGTAACCGCACATTTCATATAAAGGTCGGAGAGTTTACAATCGTCGCTTTTTCCACGATCGAGTAGATATACAACTTTCTTTGCAAGCTCAACATCTTCTGGAGCAGCCTCAACTTTTGGAGTAAACAGATTAATTATTGCTTCGCAATCGGCAGCACCACTATTTACGAATAGTTCTTCAACTGTTTTGGCAGCTTCAATAATTTTTTCTTTTTTGCCTTCGTTAGCTTCATTAGCAATTTGATAATTAAGTGCATCCGAAACTTTTGAATAAGTATCAACTACCTGCTCCTTAGTTAATTCACCTTTGGTGAACAGCACAACAGTTGTATTCATATAGAATCCCAGAACAAAGTATTCGGTATCGTTTCCACCAAGATTAAAAGATTCTTCGAGAACATCGTGAGCTTCTTTAACTTGCTCGGGTCTGTACTTTAACATAGAATTACCTTTGCGACCGAGTACAAGAGCTTTTTGGTTGAAATAAGTTATTCTGTTATCGTAAACCATCATCAGAGTATCGATATAAGCTTGCTTTGCAACTTCGTCGGTTTGAATGCCAATAAAATATTCAACGATTGTAGTACCGTGGATATAGATATTCTTTGTTGAAGCTGGGCAATTAATAAAACACCATCTCCAAGCAGGCATTGCATCTTTGTAATTCTTTTGGTTAAAGAACTCGGTGTAAGTTGACAAATTAATTCTACAAGTCTCCGGATCATCACCGTATGAATTATCCTGAGCAAATAATGCTGTATTTATTAGCATTCCTATTACCAGTACCGGGAAAAAAACTTTCATTTTCATAACACAAATCTTTATATAGTTTAATCAAATTTACTTTTTACGAACCACATCTCGGCCAAATTAAAACTGAGCCCAAAAATAGCATAATTTTCTTTAATCAAATTATTTTCGAGGCTTCCTCTTTGTCCGAGTTGTAACGACAAATTAAAAGATGTCTTAGAACGTTTCATGGGCAAGCCTAAACCAAAACTTATGCCAAAATCTGAAATTGGTGTTTCACCATTTGCAAGTTCGAAATAAGTTTCGTTCATATGAAAGCCTGCACGATAGCTTACTCCTTGCCAGTATTTATAGGCATTCCCTCCACGACCAGCGGGCGTAAACTCTGTTCCGACAGATAAAAATGTTCCATTGCTAAGATTATCAATTGTTCCAAAATATTGAGCACCTGTCCAGTTTTGAATGGTAT